>NZ_QAIQ01000386.1 GCF_003061105.1 Arthrobacter sp. HMWF013 | reverse complement strand
GTTAAGGACAGCGAACCGCGTGGCAAGCAGGCCGATGACGCCTTGGCCGAAGATGGCGACCGTGGAGCCCGGGCCCAGGTCCGCCGCCAGCACGGCGCTGAGGGCGATTGCGCCGACCCGGACGAACGCGCCGGCGAGGGGATTCATCCCTTCCGGCAGCACATGGCCCCGCAGCGATTCCGCCGCCAGGATGCCTTCGTCGCGGTGACCCCAGATCCCCCAGACGATGTCGCCTACCTGAACCGGAGCCTCGGCCGCGGGGTTCCCTGCGCTGTCGCCGTTCGGCGGTGCCAGCTCCACTACTTCGCCCACCTCGGAGTATCCCCAGCCATCCAGCGGATAGCCGAGGGCCTGGGTGCCCGGGGCGAAAAGCCGCGATGCGGGATCCCAGACGGAGGTCAGGTAGGGGTTGGTGCCGCGGTAGGCAGTGAGTTCGGTCCCCGCCGAAATGCCCGAATACATGGTCCGTACGCGGGCCTGGCCTGCTTCGAGCGGGACGGACGGCTGGTCAATCACTGCGACGCTGCGCGGCGCCGCGATGCGGAGGAAGCGGGACACTTCGAATCGGTCCTTTTGACGAGGGGTTGTTGTGGGGATCAAAAATGTGATGTACATGACATTAGCACAAGCACTAGACCACTTGTGTATAGACGTTAGGCATAATCTGCAGTATCTTCATCACATGCTGTCCGACGCCTCCTCCCGTGCCGCGTACCCGCCCGTGAAGGTGGGGTTGGTGGGGGCCGGCCAGTGGGCCGCCACCATGCATGCGCCGCTGCACAGCGCGGGGGCCGGGACCGAACTCGCCGGCATCTGGTCCGCCAGCGGAAGCACCGCGGCGGCACTGGCCGCGGAGCACGGAGTACCGGCCTTCGGCACGTTCGAGGAACTCCTGGCATCGTGCGAAGCCGTGGACTTCGCCGTACCGCCGCCCGTCCAGGCCGAACTCGCGCCACAGGCGGCAGACGCCGGGCTCGCCCTGCTGCTCGAGAAACCGCTCGGTGCTTCGCTTGAGCAGGCAACAGCCGTCGCTGAGGCCGTCCGCCGCAACGGTGTGGCGAACGCCGTCGTCCTCACCAAGCGTTACCACCAACGCACCCGCGCCTTCCTTGCGGCCGCGGCGGAACTCCGCAGTCAGGGCGCTGTGCTCGGGGTGACCGGAACCTACCTGCATGGCGGCTTCCTGGCTGGCGGCTTTGTGGCACCTGGCGGCCGTAGCGGCCGGGCCGATCAATCCGGCCGGGGCACTCACGGTGTTCAGAGCTGGCGGGACGAGTTCGGTGCGCTGTACGATCTGGGCCCGCACCTGCTGGACCTCATGGACCTCGCCGCGGGGCCGATCGAAGCCGTCCGCGCCGACGGCAGCAAACAGTATGCAGCCCTCACCACTTTCCACAGCGGCGGAGCCACCGGCCAGGCATCCCTGTCCGGCTCCGTCAGGCTGCCGGCGGCCCGGACGACGCTCAGCCTGTACTCGTCCGCGGGCAGCCTGGACTACAGCACCGAAGGCATGGACCACTCCGAATGCTGGCCGGTGCTTCGCAGGGAGTTCGCCGACGCCGTCCGGCTTGGCACAGCCGTCACCGTGGACGTGGAGCGGGCCCTCTACCTCCAGGCCCTGGTTGAGGCCGCCGCCCGCTCCCTCCGGGAACAACGGCCGGTCGGCGTGGCCGGGCTCCTGGCAGGCGGCTGAAATTGAAGGATCAGGGGTTGCCCACACCCGTGCTGGAGATCGGGGGCACGCACGTCACGGCTGCCCTGGTTCAGCGTCCGGCAGTCCAGGGTCCCAAGGTTCAGGATCCCGAGGTTCAGGGTCCCGAGGGCGAGGGTGCGAGGCCCGGGGACGGCGGATGGCGGGTTGTGGCGGGCAGCGTGGTCCGCCGCGGCCTTGACGCCCAAGGGTCCGCTGCTTCACTGCTCGACGCCATCGCCGCAGCGGCAGATGCGCTCGGCAAAGCCCACAACGGCCAATGGGGAGTGGCACTGCCCGGGCCGTTCGACTACCTGACCGGAATCGCCCGTTACGAGGATGTGGGCAAGTTCGACCAGCTCCAGGGCGTGGATGTCCGCACGGGACTGGCACAAAGGCTGAGCATGGAGCCCCGCAGCATCACCTTCCTCAATGACGCCGACGCCTTCGGGATCGGCGAATCCGTCCTCGGCGCCGCAGGAGCGAGCCGCCGCGCCGTATGCATCACCCTCGGGACGGGCGTTGGTTCGGTGTTCCTGGCCGACGGCGTCCCCGTCAGGACCGGCGCTGACGTTCCACCCGACGGCCACTGCTACCGCCTGGAATTCCGCGGACGCCCACTCGAGGACACCGTGTCCCGCCGGGCCATCCGCCGCGCCTACGCCGCAGCCGCTGCCGAGGTCAGACATGACGCCGCCGTCAGCGATGGCCCGGCCGTCGGTGATGGCCCGGCCACTTCGGATCCCGGCGTCTCGGATCCCGACGCCGCCACCCCGGACGTGCGCGAAATAGCCGTGGCCTCCAGGGCCGGCGATGCCCTGGCAGTGGCGGTGCTTGAGGATGCCTTCGCGGCAGTCGGGGAGGCCACCGGGCCGTACCTTGAGCGGTTCGGCGCGGAAGTCCTGATCGTCGGCGGATCGATGGCGGAGTCATGGGACATCGTGGAAC
>NZ_QAIQ01000385.1 GCF_003061105.1 Arthrobacter sp. HMWF013 | reverse complement strand
TCGTAGACGGACGCGCCGATATAGCCATCCAGCAGCTCAGCGAGCTGCTGTTCGTTCCCCAAGCTCACATCGTCGGCCCACTGCCCGCAGAACTCCAGCACTACACAGAGTTCTCCGCAGCCGTCGGGGCAAAAACCACCACACCAGCCGAAGCAGAATCCTTTGTCTCGTTCCTCGCTTCACCAGCAGCAGAAGCCAAGTACCTGAAAACGATGCTCGAACTGCCAAATGCTCCCGCCACGTAGGCCATCACAAGATCCGGATCCGGGCCCCTTTGATCTCCACTTCAGTGAGCTTTACCCGTTCGTCCGGGGTGTTGTTTGGCCAGTGGAAGACCAGGTAGTCGTGGCCGCTGGAGGTGTGGAGGATCATGCCGTGGCCGCCGTTGCTGGACCAGAGGGGCTGGTCGTGCTGCGTCCAGGGCCCGGTGATGGTTCCACTGTGTGATTCGGCAATGCCCATCGCGTATCCTGCCTCGCCGTGGCTCGACCACAGCATCAGCAGCGAACCCTCGGGTGATCGGATGAGAAAGGGACCATCGGTGAACATCGGGTCCTTGGCAAGGTTCAGGCCTTCCGGCGGTTCAACGCCGTCCGGGAACCGCAGTGGCCTGCTCCAGGCTGCCGATGACGCTGCGAACAACAGGACCGGCTCACCCACGCCAACTTTCAGGTCCTGTGACAGGCGGAGCGCGTACATCTCGCCGTCGGAAATTCCGGCTTTGTCAGGTGTTCCCTCCGCGCCGCGGCTATAAACCAGCCAGGGGACAGCGCCGTCATCAAGGAAGAGCGTTCCGTCCAGGCCTGGCTCCGAAGCCGGTGTCACGGGTCCATCGCTCCACGGCTCGTAAGGGCCTGTGGGGTGGTCCGCTACCAGGATCGCGACTCCACGGGGCCGTGCGCCGGTCGAGGTGGCGAAGGTGGCGATCATGAAGAACCGTCCGTCAAGGGAGTGGACTTCCGGCGCCCAGTACTGGCTGTCCGCCCAGAAGCCTTGCGGGGGGCGGAACGCGGCAATGGGTCCATCCCAGTGCTCGAGATCATCGCTGACGTAGCAGTCGAAACCGGTCGCGGGTCCTCCCCAGACGTTCTCGTCGGTGGTCCCGAAAAGGACGAATTCACCTGGAAACGGCTCCAGGATGAATGGATCACGCATCCGGATGTCCTCAAGGCGGAGCTGTTCAACGGGCATCTGCGTTCCTTCGTCGGCTTGGCGGCTCAGCGCGACCCGGTACCTTTGCCCAGTGGTGCGCCGAGACCAGTCTTGCCTTCCTTGGCAGCCGTCCGGGGAATCACTTTCGCCCAATGGAAATGTATAAAACTCCAGCCCCGGGCACGAAGCCTGGGTTAAGCGGCGCAGGCATCCTTCAGTGCATCGACTGAGTCAGCCGGCACCTGGTCGCCGGACTTGGCGATCTGGCCCAGCGGCGTCGTGATTTCTGCGGGCACTCCGGCGGCGCTGGCGGCGTCGACCAGTCCGCTGAGCGCTGCCTTGTCCGAGGCACTGACCAGGCCGTCTTCAACCACGGCGCAGACCTGCTTTTTAACCTCGGATGCGGCGGCGGTGGCCACCTTCGAGGCGGCCTCGCCGGCAGCGCTTTCCGCAGCCTGCTGTACCTCTCCGCAGGCGGTCAGCAGGAGGAACAGGGGGACGGCGGACAGGGCGGCAAGGCGACGTTTCATCAGTCCAGCCTACCGGCTCAGGCTGTCCCGCCCTCCCCGTGCACGTCCGCCATCCTGTCCTCGGAGCGGTCCAGGTAGGCCAGCAGCAGGTCTGCGGCGCGGTCCGGTTCCCCGGCTTCCAGGGCTTCGCAGATCTCCTCGTTGTCCCGCAGATAGTGCTGGTAGAAGTGCGCATCCACGGTGGCCTTGTGGAAAAACAGGCGCATCTCGGCCAGCACCTGGGCCATCATGCTGTTCAGGCGCCGGCTACCGGCCAGGGCAACAATGGCGCCGTGGAAATGCTGGTTGGCGGTGCCGATCGCATCCTCATCACCTGCCGCCGCGGCACGCTTGCCTTCCTCCACTGCGGCCCGGACGGCGGCCACGCCCTCAGGCGCGCCGCCGGCCCGCAACGAACTGACCTCGATGGCGCGGCGGACCGTATAGACATCATGAACGTCCCCCGCCTCCAGGCTCGCGACGAAGACGCCGCGGTTCGGATGGCGGACCACCAACCGTTCGCTGGCGAGTTCGGCAAAGGCCTCACGCACGGTGTTCCGGGAGACGCCCAGGTCCTCGGCGATGGTGGATTCGGTGAGCCGCGCCCCCGGCAGCAGCGCTCCCTCAGCCAGTTGGCGGCGAAGTTCATCCGCCACACGCTCTGCCACTGACGGAACGGCCACCCGAAGGCGGCCTGCGGTACTGCGGACGTTCGCGTCTGTGGTGGCCATACCCGAGAATTTACACGATCGTCACATCGTTGAATCGAAGGATTGTTGAACAATCGCTACTTTTAGTGCATCCTAGTTAGACCACTCAATGAGACGGGGATCACAAATGACAGCGATCGACCTCAACAGCGACGTCGGCGAATCCTTCGGCCGCTGGATCCTGGGCGATGACAACGCGATGTTCGCCTCGGTGTCCAGCGCGAACGTGGCCTGCGGATTCCATGCCGGTGATCCCAGCGTGATCCGGCGGACCTGCCGCGAGGCGGCCGCCGCCGGAGTCGTCATCGGCGCCCACGTCGGGTACCGCGACC
>NZ_QAIQ01000384.1 GCF_003061105.1 Arthrobacter sp. HMWF013 | reverse complement strand
GGTCAGTGCGAAACGCTCCGGGTCGGCGCCGAAGCGGCGGAACGGCCTGGCCAGTGACACCACACCATCCAGCAGCCGCTGCATGGGGTTGGTCTCGGTCATCAGGGACGCCGCAACAATGCAGACGAGGATGTTCAGGACGATCCGGGCCGCCGTGGGACCGCCGAGCTGCCACCACTGGAACAGGCCGATGACCGGCAGGACATACAGCAGCGGCCGGATGGCCCCGAAAAGCCTGCGCGGACCGGCACCCGTGAGCAGGTAGAGTCCGCACATGGCCGCCAGGACCGCCGCCGATGCCAGCCAGTCGACAACCAGGAACGATGCCAGGCCGCATCCCACCACCAGCAGGAACTTCAGGCCAAGGGGCGTCCGGTGGATGACCGAATTTCCCGGTACATAGTTGGCCAGCAGGAAACCGTGTCCCCTCACGGCGTCGCCAGTCCTTGGGTGGCCACTGCCCGGTAGGCGTCGACGGCTGCTGCCGGGCCGCCGTCGAACATCACCCTGCCCGCCTCAATGACCAGCACGCGGTCCATGTCCAACGCCAGATCCAGGTCATGGGTGGACATGATGACCTGCTGGTCCAGTCCCGAAAGGGTGCGGCGCAGGAGCTCCCGGTTGCGCAGATCCAGGAGGGTCGACGGTTCGTCCAGGACCAGCACGGACGGATTCACCGCGAGGACGGCAGCGAGGGCCATCAGCTGGCGCTCCCCGCCGGAAAGTTCGTAGATGCTCTGGTCTGCGAGGGGGAGCAGCCCGAACCGGTCCAGTGAAGCCTCGGCAAGCCGACGGCGTTCCTGGCCGTTGCGGACGGTGCGCCGGAGCGACAGTTCAACGTCCTCGCGGCCTGTCGGCATCACGAGCTGCGAAAGGGGATCGGTGAAGACGAAGCCCACCTGGCGGCGCACCGCCCGGACGGCGCCGACAGTATCGGCGCCGTCCACCAGCACCGTGCCGGACGTGGGCTGGACCAGGCCGTTGATCATCCGCAGCAGGGTGGACTTGCCGGAGCCGTTCGCGCCGATCACGCCGATTCGCTGCTCGGTCAGCTCAAGGCTGACGTCCTGGAGCAGGGTCTTTGGTTCGGGGTGGCTGTCGACGACGACGGCCACCGACGTGCCCCTGAAGGAGATGGTCGCCATGGCTGCTTAGCGCTTGATCCGCTTCGCCCGGCGTACCAGAACATCCGGAAATGCCCGGTGAAGTGCAACGGCGATCACAGCGGCGAGGATGTTCTTGATCACGTCGCCGGGGTAGAAGACGAGGTCCGCCAGGAACGCCTGGGCGAGCTCTGACTTGGTGTTGACGGCAATCCCGATGACACCGAGGGTGTGCACCACCACGATGCTGGTCACCATGGCAGCGGCGAAGAACCACAGGGCGCGGGCCCGTGTGGTGCGCCGGATGACAACGACGGCGAGCCAGCCGACCACTGCGGCGGCGATCGGGAAAGCGATGATGTAACCGGCCGACGGGCCGGCCAGGATGCCCAGGCCGCTGCGCCCCTGGCTGAAGATGGGCAGGCCGGCAAGCCCCAGCAGTGTGTACAGGCCGACGGCGGCGAAACCCCGGGCCGGACCCAGCATCAGGCCGGTGAGCATCACGGCGAGGGTCTGGAAAGTAATGGGTATGCCGAACACGTTGGCCGCAATGCCAGGGACCAGCGCGGAGCCCGCAACCAGGGCGGCGAACACGGCGATCAGGCCGAGGTCGGTCGCGTTCCAGCGGGAACGTTCACGGGAGGTGGTGCTGTTGACGGCGGTGTCAGTCTGGCTCATGGGGTGGTCCTGTCGTGGATGAACAAACGAAGCATGGGGTGATCCTGACGTTACCGGCCCCCGTCGGGACCCATTTTGTAGAGGGTCTACTAAACGGGCGGCCAGGCATTGATTGCCCGATACAAAGGACTGCTGCGGTTATTGGGCGGGGATAGGGCCGGTAGACTGGATGAGGCCGCTCTGTCCGGCCAATCTGCCCGCTTCTTCCAGAGGACATCTGTTGAGCTGTGGCGTTCCCTGTTGTGAAAGGCCATACCTGCTGTGATTACTGTCCAGGATCTTGAACTGCGCGCCGGTGCCCGGCTCCTTATGGACCAGGTGAGTTTCCGCATCGACAAGGGAGACAAGATCGGGCTTGTGGGCCGCAACGGTGCAGGCAAGACCACCCTGACACGGGTTCTCGCCGGCGAAGGCCTGCCGGCCGCCGGAAAAGTGACGCGCACGGGTGAGATCGGATACCTTCCCCAGGATCCGCGCACCCCGGACATGGAGCAGCTGGCCCGTGACCGCATCCTGGCCGCCCGTGGCCTCGACATCGCCGTCGGAAAGCTCCGGCTGGCCCACGATGAGATGGCCAGCGAGGACGCAGATGTCCAGCGCAAGGCGATGAACCGTTACGACCGCCTGGAATCCGAATTCCTGGCTGCCGGCGGCTACGCAGCCGAAGCCGAAGCAGCCGCGATCTGCTCCAACCTTGCGCTGCCGGACCGCATCCTGAACCAGCCGCTCAAGACCCTCTCCGGTGGCCAGCGCCGCCGTGTTGAGCTGGCCCGGATCCTTTACTCGGACGCCGAGACCATGCTGCTCGATGAGCCCACCAACCACCTTGATGCCGACTCGATCGCCTGGCTTCGGGACTTCCTCAAGAACCACCAGGGCGGGCTGATTGTGATCAGCCACGATACCGAGCTCCTCGAAGCCACCGTCAACAAGGTCTTCCTGTTGGACGCCAACCGCGCCCAGATCGACTTCTACAACATGGACTGGAAGCGCTACCTTCTCCAGCGCGAAACCGACGAACGCGCCCGCAAGCGTGAACGTGCCAACGCCGAGAAGAAGGCCCAGGTCCTGTTTGACCAGGCCAACAAGATGCGCGCCAAGGCCACCAAGGCCGTCGCCGCGCAGAACATGGCCAAGCGTGCCGAGCGCCTGCTCAGCGGCCTCGAAGCCGTCCGCGAGAACGACCGCGTGGCAGCCCTCCGGTTCCCGGACCCGTCGCCCTGCGGCAAGACCCCGCTCACCGCCGAGGGCCTCAGCAAGTCGTACGGCTCGCTGGAGATCTTCACGGACGTCGATCTCGCCATCGACCGCGGCTCCAAGGTGGTCATCCTTGGCCTCAACGGCGCCGGCAAAACCACCCTCCTGCGGATGCTTGCCGGAGTGGACAAGCCGGACACCGGTGACGTTATTGCCGGCCACGGCCTCAAGGTCGGCTACTACGCCCAGGAGCACGACACCCTCGACGTGGACCGCACTGTCCTCGAAAACATGCGCTCCTCCGCTCCGGACATGCAGGATTCCGAAGTCCGCGGCATTCTCGGTTCTTTCCTGTTCTCCGGTGACGACGTCGACAAGCCCGCCGGCGTACTCTCCGGCGGCGAGAAGACCCGCCTGGCCCTGGCCACCATCGTGGCCTCCAGCGCTAACGTGCTCCTCCTCGATGAGCCCACCAACAACCTGGACCCGGCCAGCCGCGCCGAAATCCTCGGCGCGCTCAGGAACTACTCCGGCGCCGTCGTCCTGGTCAGCCACGACGAAGGGGCCGTCGAAGCCCTGAACCCTGAGCGCGTTGTCCTGCTGCCGGACGGTGTCGAGGACCTGTGGAACGAAGACTACCTGGACCTGATCACCCTGGCTTAGCCTCGAAGCGCGGTGGTTAGGTTCGCACCAGCGACCGCGCAATTTGCCGCTTGCTGGCTCGTTCGTCGCCTCTGACGCAACCTACACAAATCACCCGGTCGCTGGCGCTTGTGCGTTCGTCACCGACCGGTTCAGTTGTTGGGAAACGTTTGGTTCCTGCCCACTTGTGATCGTCAGATGGACTGACGGGTGGTGCTGAGACTTGTCCCTGACTGAGACGCAATAGCTGGGGTAGCCCACGGTCCTAGCTACTCGGCATCCAACCGCAAATGGGGGGAACTGCTACTTGCACATTACTGGCGCCCTGGGCACAAGCGGAGCAGCGTGGGTGATTTATGTAGCGTGCGTCTAAGCGAGGGGCCACGCCGTCAGGGTTCCCTGGCCGAGCTTGCGAGGCTAGGGAGACGGTGGGGAGAACGAGCGAGCACGCGGGAAATCACGCGCGTTGCGCAGCGAACGCAACCGACGGCAACCGCCGTAAGGCGAAACTGACAGAACGGACCCTCAGTACCCTTGGGCGTCGAGGAGGGCGTCTTCCTCTTCTTCGGCTGTGGCGTGTTTCCGCTTGCGGGCAACCGGCGGACGACGGCGGGCCGCCGCGGCCGCAGAGTGAACGGCGCTGCCGGAACTGACCTCGTCCCCTTCTTCATCTTCGGCGTCGATCGCAGCGTTCCGCGCCTGCTGCCGTGCGGCGTAGCCGAAACCGACGAACATCAGTACGCCGAACGCAAACCACTGCAGCGAGTAGGACAGGTGCGTCCCTTCTTCGGTGGCCGGCTTCGGGAACGGGAACGGCATCTGGGCTGCGGCCGGCGACTCGGAAGCGAGCTGCCCGTAGGCACCGGTGAGGACGGGATAGCCCAGTCCGGCCGCGTAGGTGGGCAGGTCGATGGACGCGAGCTGGCCCGCGGGGGCGCCCCGGTCCAATTGGGGCTCACCGTGCTTGAGCCGGACGACGGCGGTTACGGTGCCGGCAGGGGGCGCCGGAATTGAGTCCGGGCTGCCTGGGTTTTTGTTGCCGATGGGGAGCCAGCCCCGGTCAACCACGACGGTCTCGCCGGTCTCAAGTGTGAATGGGACAACCACTTCGTAGCCGGGCTGCCCGTTCAAGGGACGGTTGCGGACGATCCGTTGACCGGCGACGTCGTAGCTTCCCCGGAGTTCAACCTGCGTCCATTCCTTGGCTGGGTCCAGTTCGGAGAACTCATCCCGGACCTGCTCGAAGGGGACCGGGGCAGCAGAGTAGTTGGTGACCACCCGGTTGATTTCTGCGAGGGTCTCGGCGCGGCGGTCCATTTGCCAACGCCCGAGGAAGACGCAGGCGGCGGCGAAAATGGCGGCCAGCAGCAGGTAGGCGAGCCATTTGCTGGAAAACAGGAAACGGTACATTCAGCTGTCCTGCCCGCTGTTGATCCGGCCGGCTTCCTGGCCCCGGTCCATAGCCACAGTGTCCTTCCACAGGCCGCGGGTCTGGAGGTAGTCCTCCAGCCAATCACGGTGGTCGTCACAGGCAAGCCAGATCTTACGGCGCTCGGGAGTGTGGATCTTGGGATTGTTCCACAGCAACTGCCAGGACGCATCCGAGCGGCAGGCCTTCCGGGAGCAGGTGCCACCCATGGCCGGCGCGGCACTGTCTGTTCCGCCGGCCAGATCGAAGATGTTCATGAAGCGCGCCGTTCCTGTCCGTATGTGGGTTCGTCGTCGTCATCATCAACTATCAGTTCGCCCTGAAGCACCGTGGAGGCGGTGCTCTCCTGGGCAGGAGGCTCGGGTGTGCTTTCCAGTTCCGCGAGCGGGGCGGAGTCCAGGAGTGAATCGCTGTGGCCCTCTGCTTTATCGTTCCCGTTGGCAAGAACCACGGCGACCCAAGGGAGGAAAACTGCGCCGGCCACCATGAGGAGCTTGAACCAGCCGTCCACCACAAAGATCAGGATGAGGCAGACCATGCGGATGCCCATCGCCAGGGAGTACTGCATCATCCGGTGGCGCATGTCCTCCGAGTGGGCTGCGGATGCGTCCGTGATGCTGTGCACCCCGGAATCGCCGGAGAACCGTTCAGGATCTCCGGGCACGGAATGTCCCGCATGGTTTTCAAGGGTCACGGCTGTCTGATCACGCTCCAAGGCTTGCCTCAATTCTCTCACCATCGGCGGGCCCGCCCAAACGGAGGCTAAGATCGGAGGCAGTAAAAATCCCTTGCGTTTTCCATCGCGGTGCCACCTGCCGCAGAATCACGGAGCCCCTTATGCCTGAAGCAGCCCAGACCCCCCGCAGCGTCCTGATCACCGGAGGGAACCGGGGCATCGGGCTGGCCATCGCCGAGGCCTTCCTGGCCAACGGCGACAAGGTTGCCGTGACCTACCGCAGTGAATCCCGGTTGCCTGCCGGAATCCTCGGCGTCAAAGCCGATGTCACCGACGAAGCCTCGGTGGATGCGGCATTCACCGAGGTGGAGGCTGCCCACGGGCCGGTGGAGGTCCTGGTGGCCAACGCGGGTATCACCAAGGACATGCTCCTGCTGCGCATGCGCGAAGAAGATTTCACCTCCGTCATCGACACCAACCTCACAGGTGCATTCCGGGTCATCAAGCGCGCTTCCAAGGGCATGATCAAGATGCGGAAGGGCCGTGTGGTGCTGATTTCGTCCGTCTCCGGACAGTACGGCGCACCCGGCCAGATCAACTACTCCGCATCCAAGGCCGGCCTGGTGGGCATCGCACGGTCACTGACCCGGGAACTCGGATCGCGCGGCATCACCGCCAACGTGGTGGCTCCCGGCTTCATCAACACTGACATGACGGCCGAACTTCCCGAGGCCACACAGAAGGACTACCTGGCCAGCATTCCGGCCAACCGGTTCGCCGAGGCTTCGGAAGTAGCGAACGTGGTCCGCTGGATCGCCAGCGACGAGGCAGGCTACATCTCCGGCGCCATCATCCCGGTGGACGGCGGCCTGGGCATGGGTCACTGACGGACCTTCCTCAGGAAGCGGCTTCGAACGCCTCCCGGAGCCACTCAATGACCTCGGCATCGACGTCGTCGGCGGTGGCAAGTTCCAGGTGGTGCATCCACACGCCGCGGGACGGATGCACCACTTCCTTGAACCGGGCGGACTGGATCCGCCGTGGCAGCGCAATGGAGAGGACAGCCGGCACCTCGGTTTTCAGGTGCTGGCGGGGATTCCAGATGTAGGCGAAGCCGCGCCTGTTCCGGAAAGCCACCTGGCTGGTGGTGGTGCGTTCCACCGCCGGGCCGGCACTGAGAATGGCGCTCCGGACAACCTGGCAGAGCTGAAGTCCCTCGGGCGAATTGCTGAACAGCTCTTCCGGGGTGGACGGGTTTCCGGCGCTGCCCGTCATGGCCCGGGCCTTGCCGGTTTTCGGCGGCTCGTCATGGGGCGAGCCTACGCCGCGGGGCGTCTACCGGATACCCGGAATCGGACAGGACACTAGCCGGGCCGGGCTTCTTTGTGGGGGTCACACAAGCAAATTCGCGTACAGCGCTGGCATGATGGACTGCAGACCTAGAGGCTTTTAGACGTTTCGAACAAAAGGAGTACACATGGGACTGCTGGATAACAAGACCGCCATCGTCACCGGATCCTCACGGGGAATCGGCGCAGAAGTGGCCAAGAACCTCGCAGCCGAGGGTGCCGCCGTCGTGGTTAACTACCGCCAGAAGGCGCCGCGCGCCAACAAAGTCGTGGCAGGAATCGAAGCCGCGGGCGGCCGTGCCGTCGCTGTCGGTGCAGACCTCACCACCCAGGAAGGCGTCCAGGCCCTGGCCAGCGCCGCCATGGAGAACTTCGGTTCGCTGGACGTCCTGGTCCTCAATGCCTCCGGCGGCATGGAATCAGGCATGGCGGACGATTACGCGCTCAAGCTGAACCGTGACGCGCAGGTCAACATGCTCAACGCAGCAGTGCCGCTGATGAAGGAGGGCTCCCGCGTGGTCTTCGTGACCAGCCACCAGGCTCACTTCATCAACTCCGTGCCCACCATGCCCGAGTACGAGCCGGTTGCCCGCAGCAAGCGCGCCGGCGAGGACGCCCTGCGTGAGCTCCTGCCGAACCTCGCCGAAAAGGGCATCTCCCTGGTGGTTGTGTCCGGCGACATGATCGAAGGAACCGTAACGGCAACGCTGCTGGACCGGTCAAACCCGGGCGCCATCGAGGCCCGCCGCGCCGAGGCGGGCAAGCTCTACTCCGTGGAGGAGTTCGCTGAGGTAGTGGCCGGTATGGCCACCGCCGACGTCAAGTCAGGCCACACCGAGTATGCCGGCGGCTCGGACTACTTCGGCAAGAGCGCCCAGTAACTCTTCCGTCAACGGGGAAGGCACTCCACGGTGAACATCACCGTGGAGTGCCTTCCCTGCGTTAACGCGGCCCACCCGCGCGGCGAGTGGATTCAGACGCCCGCGATGTGCCGCACTGCATCAAGGTAGGGCATGTTGATGGCCGAGTCCGCGACCGCCCGGACCGCGGGCTTTGCGTTGAACGCCACCCCGATCCCGGCAGCGCTGAGCATGTCCAGATCGTTGGCGCCGTCGCCCACGGCAATGGTGTGTTCCATCGGGATTCCTTCGGCCGCGGCCCACTCGCGGAGGTACTTTTCCTTGGCGGCACGGTCAATGACGTCGCCGAGCACTTTGCCGGTGAGGGCGCCGTCCACGATCTCCAGGTCGTTGGCAATCCAGTAATCCAGGCCC
>NZ_QAIQ01000383.1:4399-5171 GCF_003061105.1 Arthrobacter sp. HMWF013 | reverse complement strand
CTGACCCCCTGCATGCCATGCAGGTGCGCTACCAGCTGCGCCACAGCCCCAAACCCGTGCCGACCGGCGGTTCACACCGGCCGAAGCAACCTGATCAGCTTAATGGAAATCCGCGTCGGGCGCCAATCGGCGGCCGTCCTACGGTGCAACAAAAAAGTCCGCCGGAATCTTTCGATTCCGGCGGACCATCCGGTGGAGCTGAGGGGACTCGAACCCCTGACCCCCTGCATGCCATGCAGGTGCGCTACCAGCTGCGCCACAGCCCCGGACCTTCGTTAATCCGTGGTTTCCCCGGAGCAACTCAAATATCTTAGACCAGCGTTTCAGAAAATTCCAAATCGGGCATATGGGGCCCGGGAAGGTCCCTTATTCGGCGTCGGAGCCTGCCGAAGCCTTGGCTGAGGCGTCCTCGCCGAGCTGCAGGTCAACCACCGGGCAGTCCTTCCACAAGCGCTCCAGTGCGTAGAAGACACGGTCTTCCTCGTGCTGGACGTGGATGACGATGTCCGAGTAGTCCAGCAGGACCCAGCGGCCGCCGGAGCGGCCCTCGCGGCGCGTAGGCCGCAGGTCCTGTTTGGCCAGTTCCTCTTCAATGCCGTCAACAATGGCGTTGACCTGGCGTTCGCTCGGTGCCGAAGCAATGAGGAAAACGTCGGCCAAAGCCAGCCGCTCACTGACGTCAAGCGCCACGATGTCGTGGGCAATCTTGTCCGCGGCGGCCTTGGCGGCGTGGCGGGCTATGGCGATGGATGAATCTGATGCAGTCACGGGG
>NZ_QAIQ01000383.1:0-4389 GCF_003061105.1 Arthrobacter sp. HMWF013 | reverse complement strand
GACCTGCATCAGCCTGAGCCGCTTTGCCCGGGCCAGGCCTGCGGTGGCCGCATCCAGGGGCTCAAGCCCATGCGCGGAACTGGCCGGGATCCGGGGCAGGTCCGCGAAGAGATCATCAGGCTCGGTTACCTGTTGCCGGGTCACAGCGGGTGCTGCCTGCTTCGGCTCGGCCGCTGCCCGGGCGGCCGCTTCTGCCCTGGCAATAACCCGGGAGCGGCCCGAAGGTGCCGCCGGTGCGGCACCGGCTGAAGTTTGCTTCGGCGTTCCGGACGGCCGGCGGCCCTTGCCTCCGCTCCGGACCTTTTGTCCGGGCTGCGTCACTACCGGGACATGCGATGTTGCTGCAGGCTTCATGACAGGGCGGTCGATGCCGGGCACCTGCACGAACTCGAGCGGCGTCACCATGGCGAGGTTGGCG
The DNA here is from genome assembly GCF_003061105.1 of Arthrobacter sp. HMWF013. Classification (GTDB taxonomy): domain Bacteria; phylum Actinomycetota; class Actinomycetes; order Actinomycetales; family Micrococcaceae; genus Arthrobacter. The sequence goes on along the minus strand of NZ_QAIQ01000383.1, from coordinate 3,971 downwards.
GCTGTGGCCGGGCCCGGCCGTGTGGCTGCCGGCTGTGATGCCGGGCGGGGGGACGTGGTGGAGCCCAGGGAAGACGTGGCAGGTTCCGCCTGCTCCGCCAGTTTCTGCTTTGCCATGGCCCGGCGGTTGAGGATGGCTGCCCGCTCGGCCAGGGCAATCTGCTCCGCCAGGATGTCGGGATCCACGGCCTCAGGATCCATCGAAGCGATGTGCTCCATCTTGGCCAGCTGGTTCTTGGCCTGCTCGGCGATCAGGGAACGGGCTGCGAGTGCCTGTTCCACGCTCATACCGGCCGGCAGGCGGGATTCCGGGGAGGCTGCCTCGGTGCTGGTGCTGGAATTGGCGCTTGGCGGCGCGACACGGGGCTGGCCGGGGCCCTGCTGGCCCGCTGCCGGCTGGCCGGCAGGGGCCACCACAGGATTGGCCGAGGTGACGGCCTGTTCCTTGAGCTGCTGCAACCGCAGCTGCCTCCGGGTGGGAGGGCCACCGGCAGAGAGCTGCCCCTCTTTTTCCTCAAGCTCCTTGATGGCACGCAGGGCCGCCCGGTCGCGGGCACGGATCTGGCTGGACCGCTCGGCAGGTGTCTGCTCCGGCACTGAATCCACCGGGGTATCGGATACCCGGCGTTGTTTTGAGGCAGGCGAAAGCTGGCCTGGGGCGGGAGGCCCGGCAACCTTCTTCTCGTCTCTTGACTGCCGCAGTTCGCGGCGGCTGCGGACGGGGGGCTGTTCCTGACTCATTGAGAACTCATTCAGTACTGGCTGACTCGTCTGTTTCGGTAGTGCGGACGTCCTGGGGAAATGTTCCTTCGGCGTACAGTCCGTATTTGGCGATGTATTGCACCACTCCGTCCGGTACCAGGTACCAGACGGGATTATGCGCGGCTACCCTGACCCGGCAATCGGTGGAGGAGATGGCCATGGCGGGCACCTCCAGGAGGCTGACATCTTTCCGGCCCATGCCGTCAAGCACATGCCCGGGCCGGGTGACGCCGACAAAATGCGCCAACGACCACAGTTCATCGATGTCTTTCCATGACAGGATCTGCGCCAGCGCATCGGCTCCGGTGATGAAGAAAAGATCCGCATCCGGGCGCTGGGTCCTCAGATCCCGCAAGGTATCAATGGTATACGTGGGACCGGGCCGGTCAACATCGACCCTGCTGACGGTGAAGCGCGGGTTCGACGCCGTGGCGATCACCGTCATCAGGTAGCGGTGTTCTGCTTCGCTGACCTGCTTGTGCGATTTTTGCCATGGCTGCCCGGTGGGGACAAAGACCACTTCGTCCAGACCGAACTTGGCTGCCACCTCGCTGGCAGCGACAAGGTGGCCGTGGTGGATGGGATCAAATGTCCCACCCATCACACCCAGCCGCAGCCGGCCTTCAGCACCGTCACGGCGCAGAACACTGGAAATGTCAGTGGCCTTGGCCGTGATCGTGCTTGTTGGGGTGCTGGCGGTGCGGATCGGCATGCTCTTCCGTTATGGTGTGCCGGTTACCCAGGTTGGAGTAAGACAGCGTGACGAACATCAGCACCAGCAGGATGGCGAACATGACTACGCCGAAGACCCATGGCTCAGCCCACAGGGGGGCGAGTTCGTGTTCTTCGCCTTCGGCAACGGTCATGGCAATCTGCTGGAGCAGCATTTTCTCCCCTAGGGTTCAAGGATGTGGCAGCGGATTTTCCGCCGCTGTGGGACTTTTGTCTATGTTACCGCGTTGCTAGCCGCGGACCTGGCCCTCGCCCTGCACGATCCACTTGGTGGTGGTGAGCTCGGTCAGCCCCATCGGTCCGCGCGCATGCAGCTTCTGGGTGGAAATGCCGACTTCGGCACCCAGCCCCAGCTCGCCGCCGTCGGTAAACCGGGTGGAAGCGTTCACGATGACCGCGGCAGAGTCGATCTCGGCGATGAACCTCTCCGCATTGGCAAGGTTGTTGGTCAGGATGGCTTCGGTGTGGCCGGTGGACCACGTGCGGATGTGTTTCACGGCGTCGTCCAGGCTGTCCACCATGGCCACGGCGAGGTCCAGATCCATGTATTCAGTCCCCCAGTCAACGTCCGAGGCCGGCTCGGACTCGACAGATGACGGCAGGGCCGCGCGGACCCGCTCATCAACGTGGAGCCTCACTCCAGCGGCGCGCAGGGCGGCAGCCACGGCAGGCAGCACCGTGGAGCGTGAATGGACTAGCAGGGTTTCCACGGTGTTGCAGACGCTGGGCCGTTGGGTCTTGGCGTTCAGCAGGATGTCCACGGCCATCTCTTCGCCGGCAGATTCGTCGATGAAGATATGGACGTTGCCCTCGCCGGTCTCGATGACCGGCACGGCAGCGTTGGTGACAACGGACTGGATCAGTTCCCGCCCGCCCCGCGGGATCAGGACATCAACCCGGCCGCGGGCGCGCATCAGGGCATTGGCGCCCTCCCGGCCGTACTGGTCCACGGTCTGCACTGCGTCGGAGGGAAGGCCCACGCTGTCAAGAGCTTCGCGCAGCACGTGCACGAGGGCTTCGTTGGTGGCGGCAGCGGCCGTGCCGCCGCGGAGGATGACCGCGTTGCCGCTCTTCAGTGCCAGTCCGGCGATGTCAACGGTGACGTTGGGACGGGCTTCGTAAATGGCGGCAACCACGCCCATGGGCACGTTGACCTGGCGCAGGCGGAGGCCGTTGGGCAGGGTCTGGCCACGGACCACGTTGCCCACAGGGTCCGGGAGGTTGGCCAGATTATCCAGCGCGTCCACCAGTCCGGTGATGCGGGCCTCAGTCAACGTCAGGCGGTCCAGCAAGGCTGCGGAAGTGCCGCTGGCCTTGCCGGCAGCCACGTCCTTGGCATTTGCGGACAGGATAAGGCCCTTGCGCTCCTGGAGCGCAGCGGCAATGGCGCGCAGGCCGCGGTCCTTCCATGCCCGGTTGGCCCTGGCCATTCGGCGTGCTGCCTGCTTGGAACGGTCGGCGATCGCGTGCACTGCGGCCTCAATGTCAGCGGCGGAGGCCGTAACGGACGGTGCGTCCGGGGACGCCGGAATGGCAGTGTTGTCCCCGGAAGTCGCAGCAGTAGTGTGGGTCAGCGCCTCAGTCATGGTTCAAGTTTAGGCGAGCCGGGCGCTCAGACCAGCACCAGGTCATCAACGTGAACAACTTCACGGTCATATCTGCTGCCCAGCGACCTGCCCAGTTCCTTGGTGGACCGGCCCAGCATCTGCGGCAGTTCCGCCGCAGAGTAGTTGACCAGGCCACGGGCAATCACAGTACCGTCGGCACTGGCCATCTCGACGGCGTCGCCGGCTTCAAAATCACCGCTGATGGCGGAGATCCCTGCCGGCAGCAGCGAGGTGTGGCGGTCGCGGACGGCCTTAACGGCGCCGTCGTCGAGGATCAGCTGGCCATGGACTGAGGCGAGATGCTCCAGCCACAGCATCCGGACGGGTTTGCGGGCGCCGTTGACGGTGAACCAGGTACCGACGTCCTCCCCCGCCAGGGCGGCCGCAGCGTTGCCGGTGGATGTGACCAGGGCGTGGATCCCGGAGCCGGCCGCTATGGTTGCCGCCTCGACTTTTGTCATCATGCCGCCGGTGCCGACGCCGGCCTTGCCGGCTTTGCCGATGGACACGCCGTCGAGGTCGTGCGGGCCCTCCACGAGCGGGATCCGCTTGGCACCGTGCGACGGCGGGCCGTCGTACAGGGAGTCGACGTCGGAGAGCAGCACCAGCGCGTCGGCGCGGACCAGGTGGGCCACCAGGGCGGCGAGGCGGTCGTTGTCCCCGAAGCGGATCTCGTGAGTGGCCACGGTGTCGTTTTCGTTGACCACCGGCACCACACCGAGGTTAAGGAGGCGGTTGAGGGCGCGGAAGGCGTTGGTGTGCTGGCTCCGGCGCATCAGGTCATCTGCGGTGAGCAGCACCTGGCTCACGGTCACGCCGTGGGCGCCGAAAGCCTGGGTGTAGCGGGCCATCAGCAGGCCCTGGCCCACAC
>NZ_QAIQ01000382.1 GCF_003061105.1 Arthrobacter sp. HMWF013 | reverse complement strand
TTCCACCACGGTTTGACTGTCCGTGAAGCGACGTAGAAATCGCCCGTGGTGCGGGAGATCCGGAGGCCGTAGAAGCCGATGACCGCAGTGGCGACGGCAACCACCACCAGGGCCACGAGGCCCACGGCGGGATTCATCGCGGCCTCACTTGTCCTCGGCCAGATCGCGGTACCGGGCCTCATTTCTTGCGGCGGCCCGGATGAACAGCCACGCACTCAGGCCGATCACGGGATAAATTCCGGCCCCCAGCAGCAGCCAGTCGAACGGTATCCCGGCCACTTGTGTGTCCGCGAGGCCGGGGACAAACGCCAGGAGCAACGGGAACGCGCCCAGCACCAGCAGGAACCCGCCGGCCACCACCAGTGCCAGCCGGAGCTGGGAGCGGATCAGCGACCAGACAAAGAGCTGTCCCACCACGGACTCCTCGGCAGCTTCGCTCGTCTGGGCGGCCGGCCGGGCCGCGGAGAGGGGAGCGGTGACCCGGACCCGCGTCATAGCTGCGGCCGGATCCGGGTGGCCTGCAGCTTCTCGCGGACCGTTGGCAGGTGGCGGCGGCTGATGGGAAGGTTGGCGCCCGCCACGCTGACGCTCGGCCCGTCCGCGGCCAGCTTCATGGAGGCCACATGCTTCAGCGCCACCAGGAAGGACCGGTGGGTGCGGATGAAGCCGGCGTCCGCCCACTGCTGCTCCAGATCGGCCAGCGGAACCCTGATGAGGTAGCTGGCATCCGCCGTGTGGAGGCGGGCGTAATCGCCCTGGGCCTGGACGTACGTCACGTCGTCGCGCCTGATCATCCGGGTGGTTCCGCCCTGGTCCACGGTGATCATCTCCGGTGCCGGGCCTTTGCCGCCGTCGCGCAGCAGCTCGCTGATCCGTCCCACGGAACGGGCCAGCCGTTCGGCACGGACGGGCTTGAGCAGGTAATCCACCGCAGCGAGCTCGAAGGCCTCCAGTGCACAGTCCTCGTCGGCGGTGACGAACACCACTGCAGGCGGGTGGCTGCTGCGCGCGATCGCCCTGGCGATATCCAGGCCGGAAACCGCAGGCATATGGATGTCGAGGAAGACGGCGTCCACCGATTCGGTGCTTAGCGCCCGCAGCGCCTCGGAGCCGGAGGATGCCCGGTGGATGGTGCCGATCCGGTCGTCCCTGCCCAGGAGGTAGGCCAGTTCCTCCACGGCCGGTAACTCGTCGTCGGCGACGAGGACATTAATCATGGTCCTACATTAGCCGCACCCGGGAGACGTGCCGGAAGGGCTTCTCAGGCGTCGTGGCCCGGCTGGGATTTGGGCACCCGCATGGTGATCAGCGTCCCTTCCCCCGGGGCCGTCTCGATCACCAGGCCGTGTTCATCGCCGTACACCTGCCGCAGCCGGGCGTCCACATTCCGCAGGCCCACATGGTCGCCGTCGGTGTGGCCGGCCAGCATGGACTGAAGCTGCGCAGGATCCATGCCCACGCCGTCGTCCTCAATGGTCACTTCCGCGAATGCGCCGGAGTCTTCGGCGGTGATGCTGATATGGCCAGGCCCCTCCTTCGCTTCCAAGCCGTGCCGCACCGCATTTTCCACGAGCGGCTGCAGGCTCAGGAACGGGATGACGGTACCCAGCACTTCCGGTGCTATCCGGAGGCTGACCTGCACGCGGTCGCCGAACCGTGCCCGCTCCAGCAGCAGATAGCGGTCAATGCAGCGCAACTCCTCGGCAAGGGTGGTGAAGTCGCCGTGCCGGCGGAAGGAGTACCGGGTGAAGTCCGCAAACTCCACCACCAGTTCGCGGGCACGGGCGGGATCGGTGTTGATGAAGGACGCGATGGCATTGAGCGAGTTATAGATGAAGTGCGGGCTGATCTGGGCGCGCAGGGCACGGACCTCCGCTTCCATCAGCAGCGTCCGGGACGCATCCAGCTCCGCCAGTTCCACCTGGACGGCCACCCAGTCCGCCACTTCGCCGGTGGCGCGGACCAGGCCGGCGCCTGCCGATGGTGCAAAGGCCGCAACCACTCCCACCACGCGGGAACCGGCTTTCACGGGCGCAAGAACGGCGGCAAGACTGCCCGATTTGCCCGCCGCGCTGAGGTCTTTGGGCTGGATGACGGTGGTTCTGCCGCCGGCGAGCACATCGGCGGCGAGGCCCATCAGGAGGGGTTTCAGTTCCTCCGCGGCGCCGTCCCAGGCCAGCACACCCGCGGTGTCGGTGATCGCCAGGGCGTCACAGCCGAGGAGGTTGCGCAGCTGCCGGCTGGCTTTGGCAGCGCCCGCCGGATTGAGCCCGGTACGCAGATGCTGGCCCGCACGGGATGCGGCGTGCAGGGTGTTGTAGGTGGCGCGTTCGGCATCGGTGCCCAGCTCGCGGAAAGACCTCAGCACCTTGATTCCCACGCCGACGACGACGGCGATCGCCAGCACGATCACGGCGACGGCTGCGGCGGTCAGGAGAGGGGAGTCCGGCATGGTGCCCAGCGTAGCGGCGGGTGCCGTTTGTCGCAGCATCGGGACCGTTGAGCGACCATTGAAGCGCATCTCTGGAATGTAGGGTCCCTCACAGCGCACAGTGATTGCAGTCACATTGACGGCATCCTGTCTGCAGGCGGCGGCCGGTGTGAACCAGGCAAGTCTCAATGAGGAGGAATTATGGGTAATGATGCCCAGACTCCGGACGCAGCGGCGTCCGTGGACTTCGAACAGGTCCAGTCGACAGCGCGGTTCCAGGAACTGCGCAAACGTCACCGCAGTTTTGTATTCCCCATGGCCGCCGTCTTCCTGCTGTGGTACTTCGCGTACGTCCTGCTGGCCGATTATGCAGTCGACTTCATGTCCACCAAAGTGTGGGGCAACATCAACGTCGGCCTGATCCTGGGCCTGCTGCAGTTCATCTCCACGTTCGCCATCACCGGCTGGTATGTCAGCTACTCCAACCGCAAGCTGGACCCGATCGCAGCGGAAATCCGCCACGAAATCGAAGGCCATGAATTTGATAAGGACGGCAACATCGTGACCGGAGTGACCAAATGATCGGCATCGCCACGGCGGTAGACGTCGCCGACCTCAAGGAAACCACGCTCCTGAACATGGGGATCTTCGGCCTGTTTGTGGCCGTCACCATGGTGATCGTGCTGCGGGCCAGCCGCAACAACAAGACCGCGGCCGACTACTACGCTGCAGGCCGCTCGTTCACCGGCTCGCAGAACGGCACAGCCATTGCCGGCGACTACCTGTCAGCTGCCTCATTCCTTGGCATCACCGGTGCCATCGCCATCAACGGCTACGACGGCTTTATGTACTCGATCGGCTTCCTCGTGGCGTGGCTGGTAGCCCTGCTGCTGGTGGCCGAACTTCTCCGGAACACCGGCAAATTCACCATGGCCGATGTCCTCTCCTTCCGCCTGAAGCAGCGCCCGGTCCGGATCGCCGCGGCCATCTCCACGCTGGCCGTCTGTTTCTTCTACCTCCTGGCACAGATGGCCGGAGCCGGCAGCCTGATTTCCCTGCTCCTGGGAATCAGCGACTGGGGCGGACAGGCACTGATCATCATCGTCGTCGGCGCCCTGATGATCATGTACGTACTGATCGGCGGCATGAAGGGCACCACCTGGGTCCAGATCATCAAGGCCATCCTGCTGATCGCCGGTGCGGCCGTCATGACCTTCTGGGTCCTGGCAATCTACGGCTTCAACCTTTCCAGCCTGCTCGGCGCGGCCGTTGAGACATCCGGCAACCCGGCGGTGCTGAACCCGGGCCTGCAGTACGGCAAGACCGAAACCTCAAAGCTGGACTTCATGTCCCTGGGCCTGGCCCTGGTCCTCGGCACGGCCGCCCTGCCCCACGTGCTCATGCGCTTCTACACCGTGCCTACGGCCAAGGAAGCCCGCAAGTCCGTTGTGTGGTCGATCTGGCTGATCGGGCTCTTCTACCTGTTCACCCTGGTCCTGGGCTACGGTGCAGCAGCACTCGTGGGTGCCGACACCATCAAGTCGGCTCCCGGCGGCGTCAACTCCGCGGCCCCGCTGCTGGCCTTCTACCTGGGCGGCCCGCTGCTCCTGGGCTTCATCTCCGCGGTGGCTTTCGCCACCATCCTGGCAGTGGTTGCCGGCCTGACCATCACCGCTGCCGCCTCGTTCGCCCACGACATCTACGCCAGCGTCATCTCCAAGGGAAAGGCCGACGCCGACACCGAGGTCAAGGTTGCCCGCCGCACCGTGGTTGTCATTGGTGTGCTGGCCATCCTGGGCGGCATCTTTGCCAACGGACAGAACGTGGCCTTCCTGGTTGCACTGGCGTTCGCCGTGGCAGCCTCGGCGAACCTGCCCACCATTGTGTACTCCCTGTTCTGGCGGAGGTTCACCACCCAGGGCGCAGTGTGGAGCATGTACGGCGGGCTGGGCTCTGCCATCATCCTGATCATCTTCTCGCCGGTGGTGTCCGGTGGAGCGACGTCCATGATCAAGGACGCCAACTTCGCCCTCTTCCCGCTCAGCAACCCGGGCATTGTGTCCATCCCGCTGGCGTTCCTGCTGGGCTGGCTCGGCACGATCCTCGACAAGAACCGTGAGGACAGCGCCAAGCAGGCCGAAATGGAAGTCCGGTCCCTGACCGGGGTCGGCGCCGAGAAGGCTGTGGATCACTGATCCCCGGTTCCGGACCCGGTCAGCGGTTTCCTGACCGGAGCTGATCACGCAAGAACCCCTGTGCCGCCCGGCACAGGGGTTCTTTGTCTTCCGCATCCCGCCGGGTCCCCGTCGTTGTGTTCCTGCGGCTGCTCAGGCAGATGCCGGCGGCTAGACCTGGGGCTTGAGCTTGATGTTGACCATCTTGAGTTCTTCGCCCTCGAAGCGGTAGACGAGATCGATGTTCCTGTCACCGTCGCAGGTGATGAGGCCGGTGATGTCGGCGGACTTGATGTTGTTCTCGGTGCCGGCTTTGACGTTGTTGTAGGCAGGCTTGCAGCTGCTGTCCATCTCCAGGGTCTTGACGCCGGCGATGAAGGCTTCCTTGGACAGCTGTTCCTTCAGGGCCGGGTCGAGGTAGTCATCATAGGCTTTGGAGGTGTCGCCGGAAAGCACCAGCTTGGTGAAGCCGTCCGCGAGGCCCCTGGCCTGGTTGGTGGCGGCGTTGACGATGTTGAGCAGGATCAGCAGGCCGATGATGACCAGCACCAGCACGCCGGCCACTATCCCCAGGATGCTCCAGAGCCTGCGGTGGCCGCGGACAGGCGGTTGCTGGCCGGGGAGTCCGAACGGCCCGTCCGCAGGAAGTTGCCCGGGGGTAGCGATGTGACCGGCTGTGTGGCCTTGTCCGGGAGCAGGGAGCTGCCCGGGCGCCGGGATTTGCCCCGTAGAGGGGTAACCCCGCTGGTACGGTTCCTGAGGATTGCTCAAGATGGAGCCTTTCCGGCAACGCACTGGCACTGCCTTATTGCTGGGAACCCGCTGAACGGCACCCATCGATTAACCATGGACAGCCTATAACCCAGCCTGCCCCCGGGCCTTAACCGCCCTTTTCCACCAGATCCTAACCATCACCGGATCCCCGCTCCAGCAGTGGCTGGATGCGGAAGGGGATGAGCTCGCTCATGGCCAGGGCGGTGTCGGTCCTGTCCACGCCATCGCAGGCAAGGATCTTCCCGTTGATCCGAAAGAGGTCCTCGGCGTCCAGTGCGACCACGCGCAGCAGGAGGTCTGCTGAACCGGTGAGGCCGTAGCCTTCCAGGATCTCCGGAATGCCGGCAAGGTCATGGGCCAGCTGTCCAAGCTTCTGCTGCTGGACGTGCACCGAGATAAAGGCCATCAGTGGATACCCCAGCGAGGCGGGATTGATCCGCCGTTCAAAGGACAGGAAGACGTGCTTCTTCTCCAGCTGCGCCATGCGCGCCTGGACCGTATTGCGGGAGAGCCCCAGCTTCTGGGCCAGCGCCACAACAGTCCGCCGGGGGTCGCGTGCCAGTGCAGAAAGCAGGCGCGTGTCGGTGCCATCCAAAGGGTGCATGTTGCGCAACGTTAGCACGGTCACGGACGCTCAAACAGGGCATTATGCTCAGGGCGCGCGGCGGTGGTTGTACCCATTGAGCATTGTGAGTAGGGTCACAATTATCCGGGGCAACGGCGCCCGGGCGGCTGCGGCTGGCGGAACCACAAGTTCCCAGGCGGTGGTCAAAACGACGTGAAAAGGTTGCGTGCGATCGTGTCTACAGACGAAGCGGGCCAGGGCGGATCGGGCACAGGCCGCCCGGTCGAAAATGCAGGAATCCCTGCTGGCAATTCGGGAACCCCTGCCGGGCCAGGCAGGAATCTCATCCAGCTGATCACCCCGGCGGGGGAACGGGTCAGCCATCCGGAATTCGACCCCTGGGTGCAGGACATCGCGGATGAGCAGCTGACTTCCCTCTATGAGGACCTGACGGTTATCCGGCGCATTGACGTCGAGGCCACCGCGCTTCAGCGGCAGGGCGAGCTGGGACTCTGGCCGCCGTTGCTGGGGCAGGAAGCGGCCCAGGTCGGTTCAGCGAGGGCCCTGAGGGATGACGACTTTGTGTTCTCCAGCTACCGGGAAAACGGTGTGGCCTATTGCCGCGGCGTGGACCTGGCGGACATCCTTCGGGTCTGGCGCGGCACTGCGGCCTCCGGCTGGGATCCTTATACGGTCAACATGGCCACGCCGCAGATCATCATCGGAGCGCAGACGCTCCATGCCACCGGCTACGCCATGGGAATCCAGAACGACGGCGCCGATTCTGTGGCGGTGACGTACTTCGGCGACGGCGCAACGAGCGAGGGCGACGTCAACGAGGCCATGGTTTTTGCCGCCAGCTTCCAGGTGCCGGTGGTCTTCTTCTGCTCCAACAACCACTGGGCCATTTCGGAGCCGGTGCGGTTGCAGTCCCACGTCCAGCTCGCGGACCGGGCCACCGGATTCGGCATCCCCAGCCTCCGGGTTGACGGGAACGACGTCCTGGCTGTCATGGCCGCCACCCGGGTGGCTTTGGACCGTGCCCGGCACGGCGGCGGGCCCACGTTTATCGAGGCCGTCACCTACCGCATGGGTCCGCACACGACGGCGGATGATCCCACCCGGTACCGGGACGCCAACGAACTGGAGGACTGGGCCGCCAAGGATCCCATCTCACGGATCAAGGCGCTCCTGGACCGTAGGGGCCTGCTTACCGATGAGCTGCAGCAGCAGGTCCAGGACAAGGCGGACGCGGTGGCGCGGGAGCTGCGGGCAGGATGCATCAACATGCCCGATCCTGAACCGTTGGAAGTCTTCAAGCATGTGTACAGCTCGCCCAACTCGTGGTTGGACCGGCAACAGGACCACTACACCCGTTACCTGGCTTCCTTCGGTGATCCCGCGGAAGCCCCGTCAGAAGAAGGTGCACGCTGATGACCCAGATGACCTTTGCCCGTGCCATCAATTCCGGCCTGCGCAAATCCCTGGAAAACGATCCCAAAGTCATCCTCATGGGCGAGGACATCGGCACCCTCGGCGGTGTCTTCCGTGTGACAGACGGCCTGCAGAAGGACTTCGGCACCCACCGCGTGGTGGACAGCCCCCTGGCCGAGTCGGCCATTATCGGCACCGCCGTCGGCCTCGCCTTCCGCGGGTACCGGCCGGTGCTTGAAATCCAGTTTGACGGCTTCATCTATCCCGCGTTCGACCAGATCGTGAGCCAGCTGGCCAAAATGCACTACCGCACCCGCGGCACGGTGAAACTGCCCATCACCATCCGCGTTCCTTTCGGTGGCGGCATCGGTTCGCCGGAGCACCACTCCGAGTCGCCTGAGGCATACTTCACCCACACGTCCGGCCTGCGCGTGGTCACCGTGTCCAACCCGCAGGACGCCCACACCGTGATCCAGCAGGCAATCCTCAGCGACGATCCGGTCCTGTTCTTCGAGCCCAAACGCCGCTACCACGACAAAGGCGAAGTGGACGAGGGCATTGACCCGCGGACCGCCCTGCCGATGGACACTGCGCGTGTGCTGGCCGCGGGCACGGACGTGACGCTCGTGGCCTACGGGCCGTTGGTCAAGACGGCAAGGGACGCCGCCACCGCCGCGGCGGACGAAGGGATCTCCATCGAAGTCATCGACCTGCGCTCGCTGGCCCCCGTGGACTTCGCCACCGTTGAAAAATCCGTACGCAAAACCGGCCGCCTCGTGGTCACCCATGAGGCCGGCCAGCACGGCGGGGTGGGAGCCGAGCTGGCGGCGAGCATTACCGAACGGTGCTTCCATTACCTTGAAGCGGCGCCGGTCCGGATTACCGGGTTCGACATCCCGTATCCCTCCTCAAAACTTGAAATGCACCACCTGCCGGGCCTGGACCGGATTCTTGACGGCGTGGACCGCGCACTCGGACGCCCGAACTCCCTCAGCGGGCTGGAAGGATGAGCGCCATCATGATCAAGGAATTCAGGCTCCCCGATCTTGGTGAAGGCCTGACCGAGTCCGAAATCCTCAGCTGGAAGGTGGCGGTCGGGGATACTGTCAGCCTCAACCAGGTCATCGCCGAGGTGGAAACGGCCAAAGCAGTGGTTGAACTGCCGTCGCCTTTCGCCGGGGTGGTCAAGGAACTACACGAACAGCCGGGAACCGTGGTGGAGGTCGGCAAACCGATCGTCTCGTTCGAGGTGGCGGACGACGCCGGCGCCTCACCGTCCGGGGGCGCGCTTTCCGGAGCAGCGCCCGGTGCTGCCACGACGGCGGGAGGTCCCGCCAAACGGGAACCCAACCTCGTGGGGTACGGCGCCGTCCTCGAAAGTTCAGGCCGTCCCACGCGGCGGGCCCGTAACTTCACAGCGGCCGCGCCTGGTTCCGGGCCCGGTTCAGTTCCCGGTCCGGTGCCCGCGTCCAGCCCGGCAGCCGTGAAAGCCGAAGCCCCGGCCGTGGAGACTGTCCAGAATGCCGAAGGCGAGTCCGCCGAACGCCCCCGCTCCACTCCGCCTGTGCGGAAACTCGCCAAGGACCTGGGGGTGGAACTGTCGGCTGTGCGGGGCACGGGCACTGACGGGCTGATCACCCGCGAGGATGTCCTGAAC
>NZ_QAIQ01000381.1 GCF_003061105.1 Arthrobacter sp. HMWF013 | reverse complement strand
GTGCCCGGCTCTGCGGTGGGTGACACTGCAGGGCCGGACTCTTCGGGGCAGGACCTGTTCCAGGCCAAGGCGGATCTGCGGCCCTACGGCTGGGATGCGAACGAGGACGGCAGCGGCGGCGCGGAGCTCTGGGTGGCAAGCGACCTCGCCGCCCACCAGCAGGCCGGGGTGCTGCGGCACGATCACGTGCTGGGCATCGGGCAGGCGTCCACCACCCTGGTGCAGACCACGGTCCGCCGGCATGTAACCAGGGCCCTTGACCTGGGGACGGGCTGCGGGGTCCAGTCGTTCCACCTCCTCCACCATGCGGAACACGTCACGGCCACTGACATCTCCGCGCGGGCGCTGGCCTTCACACGTTTCAACCTGCTGCTGAATGCGGAGGCCCTGCACCTTGACCCGGCACGGCTGGAGGACCGGGTGAGCCTGCGGCTTGGCTCCCTGCTTGACCCTGTAGCCGGCGAGGAGTTTGAGCTCGTGGTCTCCAACCCGCCGTTCGTCATCACGCCCCGGACCCTCGGCGAGGAAGCATCCGGGCAGTTCACCTACCGGGACGGCGGCCTGCCCGGCGATGACATCGTATCCTCGCTGGTCCGGGACCTTCCGTCGGTGTTGGCCCCGGGCGGAACAGCCCAGCTGTTGGGCAACTGGGAGATCCAGGCCGGTGCGGCCTGGCCCGAAAGGCCGCAAAGCTGGGCCAGTGCGGACACGGATGCCTGGTTCATCCAGCGCGAGCAGGTTGGGCCGGAGCAGTACGCCGAAACCTGGCTGCAGGATGCCTCCGAATCCCGCGACCGCCAGCACTACAAGGACGCCTACGCTGCCTATCTGGCGGATTTCGCGTCCCGGAACGTGGCGGGAATCGGCTTCGGGATGATCTGCCTGCGACGGCCACCCGTCTCCGGGCCTGACGCTGCCCCCATCAGTCGCTTCGAGGAAATCACGTACCCCATCGAGCAGCCCATCGGACCGCACCTTGGCGCCGCCGTCGAGCGTTCCGATTGGCTGGCCGCCAACAGTCTGGCGGGCGCGCACCTGCTCGTGGCCGACGACGTCACAGAGGAACGCCATCAGCGCCCCGGCGCCGAGCACCCCGGTGTGATCCTGCTGCGCCAGGGCGCCGGCCTGCGCCGCACCAATTTGCTCAGCACGGAGCTGGCCGGTTTTGTCTCCGCGTGCGACGGCGACCTGTCCGTGGGGCAGATTATCGGAGCCCTGGAAGCCCTGCTGGGCGGGAGCCTTGCGGGCGAGGAAGGGTTCGACGGCGCGGCGTTCCGGAGCGGTCTGCTCACCGAAGTTGCCAACCTGGTCCGCGACGGTTTCCTGCTGCCGGCGGAACTTTCAGAGTAGCCGGATGGGGGCCGCGGAAAGGCCGTGATCGGAGCGCCGGGACGGTCCAAACTACCCCGACGTTTTCCACATGAATGCGCACTATTGACCAAAATATGGTGAACTAGGCCAATATGGGCTCATCTGCCCCAGCAACCTTTTTCTGTAGGAGCACCGTGCCAAGCAAGGCCAAAACAGGCAAGAAACTCGTGATTGTGGAGTCTCCGGCCAAGAGCAAGACCATCGCCAAGTACCTCGGCGAGGGCTTCATCGTCGAGGCCTCCATTGGTCACATCCGGGATCTGCCGCAGCCCTCCGAGCTCCCCGCAGAACTGAAGAAAACCTCGGTGGGCAAGTTCGCCGTCGACATCGAAAACGACTTCAAGCCCTACTACGTGGTCTCCGCCGACAAGAAGAAAAAGGTGACTGAGCTCAAGGCCGCGCTCAAGGACGCCGACGAACTTTATCTCGCAACCGATGGGGACCGCGAGGGCGAGGCCATCGCGTGGCACCTGCTGGAAGTACTCAAGCCCAAGGTCCCGGTGTACCGGATGACATTCGGCGAAATCACCAAGGAAGCCATCCAGCGCGCCATGGGCAATCTGCGCGATGTTGATTCGGCCCTGGTGGACGCCCAGGAAACCCGCCGCGTGCTGGACCGCCTCTACGGCTACGAAATCTCCCCCGTCCTGTGGCGCAAGGTGGCGCGCGGCCTGTCAGCCGGCCGCGTCCAGTCCGTGGTCACCCGCATGGTGGTGGACCGCGAGCGTGAGCGCATGGCGTTCAAGGCTGCCTCCTACTGGGACCTGACGGGCCAGTTCGGCGCCGGATCCGGTTCGTTCAAGGCGAAGCTTGCTTCCGTTGACGGCGCCAAGGTTGCAAGCGGCAGGGATTTCAACGACGACGGCGTTCTCACCGCGCGCAACGCCGTCCACCTGAACGAGGAACGTGCCACCTCGCTGGCCGCCGGTCTCCAGGATGCGGACTTCCGCGTCCGGTCCGTGGACACCAAGCCCTACACCCGCCGGCCCGCCGCACCGTTCACCACCTCCACGCTCCAGCAGGAGGCCGGGCGCAAGCTCCGCTTCTCCTCCAAGAGCACCATGCAGGTTGCCCAGCGGCTGTACGAAAACGGCTACATCACCTATATGCGTACCGACTCCTCGGCGCTGAGTGACGAGGCCGTCACGGCCGCCCGCCGCCAGGCCTCCGAGCTGTACGGCCCCGAGTACATCCCCGCATCACCCCGCGTTTACTCCAGCAAGGCCGCGAACGCGCAGGAAGCCCACGAGGCCATCCGTCCCGCGGGTGACTCGTTCCGCACCCCCGCCCAGGTTGCCAAGCAGCTCTCCGGCGATGAGTTCCGCCTGTACGAGCTGATCTGGAAGCGCACCGTCGCCTCCCAGATGGGCGACGCCAAGGGCTCCACCGCCACCATCCGCCTGGGCGCCGTGGCAACGGACGGCCGGGACGCTGAATTCTCGGCCTCCGGTACCGTCATCACGTTCCCCGGCTTCCTTGCCGCCTACGAAGAAGGCAAGGACGAGAGCCGCGGAGACGACGACTCCGAGGAAGCCCGCCGGCTGCCGAACGTTGCCAAGGATGATGCCCTGACGGCGTCGGACATCGTTGCCGTGGGCCACGAGACGTCCCCGCCGCCGCGCTTCACGGAAGCCTCGCTCACCGCTGAGCTGGAGAAGAAGGGCATCGGCCGCCCGTCCACCTACGCCTCCACCATCTCCACCATCCAGGACCGCGGCTATGTCCGGAAGCAGGGTTCCGCACTGGTGCCGAGCTGGATCGCGTTCTCCGTGATCCGCCTGCTCGAGCAGCACTTCCACGACTACGTTGACTACGAGTTCACCGCGGACATGGAAGGCGACCTGGACAAGATCGCCAACGGCCAGGCCGTGGGCTCGGCGTGGCTGAAGCACTTCTACTTCGGTGAAGACGCAGATCCCGGCCTCTTGAGCATCGTCAACAACCTGGGCGATATCGATGCCCGGGAAATCAACTCGATTCCCATCACGGATGAGATCACGCTGCGGGTGGGCAAGTTTGGCCCGTACCTCGAAAGCTCCGCTGCCGTGGTGGATCCGAAGACCGGCGAAATCGTGGAGAACTCGCGCGCCAACGTGCCCGAGGACCTGGCTCCGGATGAGCTGACCGCGGCGAAGGCCATCGAGCTGATGGAGACGGCTGCACCGGAAGAACGCGTTCTGGGTGCCGATCCGCACACCGGCCACACCGTCGTCGCAAAGAACGGCCGCTACGGCGCCTATGTCACCGAGGTCATCCCGGAGATGACCGAGGAACAGATCGCCAACCAGCCGGTTGAGTACTACAAGAACGGCAAGCCCAAGCCGCCGAAGAAACCCGTCAAGGCCAAGCCGCGCACCGGATCACTTTTCGCGTCCATGACCGTCGACTCGGTCACCTTGGACGAGGCGTTGCAGCTCATGAGCCTGCCGCGGGCCCTGGGCGAGGACGCCGAAGGCAACCTCATCACGGTACAGAACGGCCGGTTCGGCCCGTACCTGAAGAAGGGCACGGACTCCCGCTCGATCGGCTCTGAAGAGGAAATCTTCACCATCACCCTGGAGCAGGCCCTGGAGGTCTACTCCCAGCCCAAGCAGCGCGGAGCCCGCGCCGCGGTGCCGCCGCTGGCCGAGTTCGGTCCGGATCCGGTGTCCGAGAAGAACATCGTGGTGAAGGAAGGCCGCTTCGGTCCGTACATCACCGATGGCATCACCAACATTACGGTGCCCCGCGCCACCTCGCTGGAGGAACTGACCCGGGAACAGGCCATTGAACTCCTGGCAGAGAAGCGCGCCAAGGGACCGGTTAAGCGCACGACGACGGCGCGCAAGGCTCCGGCGAAGAAGAAGGCCACAGCCAAAAAATAGGTGCCGGGTGTTCGGTCGAATTGCGCCGGCGTCTGGGACGTGGTCGAGTAGAGGTATGACTGAACAGCCCGCTACAGCCGATACCACGCCGCTGAACGACCTTGAAGAGAAGCTGGCCCAGGGCGGACAGCCCGATGCCAGCCCGGTGGACGTCATCCTGTCCTTCCTCAACAGCGAGGTCTACGTCATCAGCACCGACGGCATCGAAGGGGAGGACTCCCAGGTGGAGCCCCTCGTGCTGGCGAACGCCGACGGCGATCCTGTCCTTGCCGTGTTTTCCCACCCCAGCCGGGTGGACGGGCAGTACCTTGAGGCGGCCCCGAATGTCCTTGGCACCCAGGGCGCTGCCATCATCGCCAACATCGGCGACGAGCTGGGCATGGTGATCAACCCGGGCGCCGCGTTTGGCTTCGAGATCAACCCGGAAGGCGTTGCCAACATCAAGCGCGACTTCAAGCGTGCTGATGAAACACCCGACGGCGCCCCCGCGAACCCCTCCGCCAACTGACATCTGCGCGCTCGTTTGGGTTTGACGGGCCGCCGCGGGCAATAATGGCAGGATGCGGCTAGGCGTCCTCGATATCGGGTCCAATACTGTCCACCTCCTCCTGGTGGATGCCCACCCCGGCGCGCGCCCGGTACCCTTCGCCTCGCACAAGCGGCCGCTCTCCCTGGTCCAGTACCTCGACGCCGATGGCAACATCACTGACGAGGGGCAGCACGAGCTGACCGAGTTTGTCCTGGAAGCCTGGGAGTTCGCCGCCAAGCACAAAGCCGACGATCTGCTGGCTTTCTGTACCTCGGCCATCCGCGAAGCCACCAATGGCCCGGCAGTCCTGGCCCGTGTTAAGCACGAGACCACTGTTACCCTCCAGGAACTGACCGGCAGCGAAGAAGCGTCCATGACCTTCTTCGCTGTGCGGCGCTGGTACGGCTGGGGAGCGGGTCCCATCCTGAACCTCGACATCGGAGGCGGCTCCTTCGAAATGGCGTTCGGCCAGAACGAGCTGCCTGAGGTGGCCACCTCGGTCCCGCTCGGCGCCAGCCGCCTGACCCGGGACTGGCTTGCCGAGGACCCGCCGTCGGCCAAGAGCGTCAAGGAACTCCGGCGCTACATCCGCGCCACACTGGCTCCTGCCGTGAGGCAGTTCGACGGCCTGGGACGTGCGAACGTGGTTGCGGGTACGTCCAAGACTTTCCGCTCCCTCGCCAGGATCGCCGGGGCAGCCCCCAGCGCGTCGGGTCCCTACGTGAAGCGTGCGTTGCACGGCACGGATCTGGGTGTCTGGGCGCAGCGCATTTCCGCCATGAAGTCCGAGGACCGGCTGTACTTGCCCGGCGTGTCCGAAGCCCGCGCACAACAGGTGCTCGCCGGGGCCCTGGTGGCGGAAGCTGCCCTGGAGATGTTTAAGTTCAAGAAGATCAAGATCTGTCCCTGGGCACTGCGCGAGGGACTGATCCTGCGCCGGCTCGACCAACTCGTTTTCGCCAATCCCTTGAACGGGAGCCAGCACATCGCACCGGCGCGGCAGCCCGTCCAGGCTGCGCCTGCCTGATCCGGCCCTACCTTATCCGCCGGCCTGATCCGTCCCGCCTGATCCGCGCCGGCCTGATCCGTCCGGGCAGACCCGCGGTGGCTAGGTCAGCGGCGTTAAAAGCGAAAGCACCGGCGCTGCCAGCAGGAAAATGGGGGAAAACCTGCTGCAACCACCGGTGCCTCGGGCAAACATCCCCATGCTTGCCGCATCACTCGCACCCTCAATGAGGTAATAACTACGTTAGGCCGCCAAGTTGTGTGCAACCTGCGGCGAACATGGGAGTCCGCTGTGAATGTGTTTTAGGGAGTTCCCGCTGTGCGGGTCCGGTTTCGGCAGCCCAAGAGGAACTGCCATGATGGACCCATGAGCAACCGAATCGCCTTCCTGGGCTGTGGATCCATGAACGAAGCCATCCTTTCCGGACTCGTCAAGGCCGGAACCGACCCCGCAGACATCGTGGCCACCGTCAGGCGTGCGGAGCGCGCGGAGGAGCTGGCGGTACGGCATCACGGCATCACCGCCATCGCGGGGGAGGAGGAGCCGGACAACAACAAGCAGGCAGCCAAGGGCTCCGCCGTCGTGATTCTTGGCGTCAAACCGGTAGGCATTCAGGAACTCGCGCGCGAAATCAGCGGTTCGCTGTCCCCGACGACCATCGTCGTCAGCGTTGCCGCCGCCGTCTCCCTGGCCCAGCTGGAAGCGGCCCTCCCGGCCGGGCAGCCCGTGATCCGGAGCATGCCCAACACTCCAGCCAAGCTGGGCCGCGGAGTCATTTCCGTCTCACCCGGAACCCACTGCACCCCCGAGCAGCTCCAGCAGGCCAAGGACGTCTTCCGCGGCGCCGGAACCGTGGTGGAGGTGCCCGAAGAACAGGTTGACGCGGTCTCGGCCATCAGCGGCTCAGGCCCGGCCTATGCGTTCTACCTCGCCGAGGCCATGGCGGCGGCCGGTGTCGAGCTGGGCCTGGATGCGGAACTGTCGGTGCTCCTGGCCCGCGAGACAGTCGCCGGAGCCGGCCTCATGCTGGCTGAGCCGGGCGCCGATCCAGCAGCCCTGCGCAAAGCCGTGACCAGCCCCAAGGGCACCACGGAAGCCGCCATCGCCACGTTCAACGAGCAGGGCCTTCCGGCCATCATCGCTGCCGGCGCCCGCGCGGCAACGGAGCGGGCAGCGGAGATCACCAAACAGCTCGGCTAGTCACACCAGCTCCCTCACCTCGCGGGTCCCCACCGGCTCCCAGCCTTCGCAAGCTCTGGCCGGAGCCCTCGCCGGCGTGGGCCCCGGCCAGGGAACCCTGCGGGCGTGGGCCCCACACCCGCTACGGCCGGGCGGCGAACCGTTCCAGCAGGTCCACGTGGCCGGACACAATAAGCATGTCGCGGGCGGACACCTTGGTCTCCGGGCGCGCGTAGGTGAAGTCCTCGCCGGGGGACTTGACGCCCACAATGGTGACGCCGTACTTGGAACGGACCTTCGACTCATCCAGGGTGAAGCCGACTGTTTCGCGCGGCGGGTACATCTTCACGATGGCGAAATCGTCGTCGAACTCGATGAAGTCCAGCATGCGGCCGGATACCAGGTGCGCGGCCCGGACGCCGGCGTCGGCCTCGGGGTAGATCACGTGGTTGGCACCGATCCGGGTGAGGATCTTGCCGTGCGAGGGCGTTATGGCCTTGACCCAGAGGTGCTCGATGCCGAGGTCCACCAGGTTCACGGTGATCAGCACGGAGGATTCGATGGACGTTCCGACGCCGACCACGGCCGAGGAGAACTCCTGGGCGCCGAGCTGACGCAGGGCATCGATGTTGGTGGCATCCGCCTCCACCACGTGGGTCAGGAGCGGTGCCCATTTCTGCACGAGGGTGCGGTCGCGTTCAATCGCCAGCACCTCGCGGCCCTGCTTGACCAGCTGCTCGGCCGTGGAAGAGCCGAAGCGGCCCAGCCCGATCACCAGCACCGGCGCATTGTGGGCGGGGCGGTTGGGGGCGCCTGGGGAATTAGCCAATGATGGGCCTCTCTTCCGGGTAGTGGTACAGCTGGCTGCGCTGGCGCAGGGCAAGGCCGGCGGCGAGGGTCACGGTGCCCACACGGCCGGCGAACATCAGGGCAGTGAGGACGTAAACGCCCGACGGCGGCAGTTCGGCACTGAGATTGGTGCTCAGCCCCACCGTGGCAAAGGCGGAAATGGTTTCGAAGAGCACCCGGTCCAGGGACGCGCCGCTGATCTGCAGGAGCAGGAACGCGGAGACGGAAACCAGCGTTGCGCCGGCCACGATCACGGAAATAGCCACCCGCATGGCGCCCTGCGGGATGGTCCTGCCGTAGACCTTGACGTCGGCGTCGCCGCGGGCCTCGGCAACGATCGCAAGGAACATCACGGCGATGGTGGTGACCTTGATGCCGCCGGCAGTGGACGCCGAGCCGCCGCCGGCGAACATCAGCGCGTCGGTGAGCAGCATGGTGGTGGACTCCATGTGGTTCTGGTCCACGAGGTTGAAGCCGCCGGACCTGGTCATGACGGAGGCAAACAGCGAGTGGGTGATTTTATCGCCGAGGTCCATGTGGCCGATGGTCCGGATGTTGTCCCACTCCATCAGCCCCCACAGGAAGGTGCCGGCGAACAGGAGGATAAAGGACACCTGGATGGTCAGCTTGGTGTGCAGGTTCCATTTCTTCCAGTTAAGCCCGTTCTGCTGCAGGACCATGACCACGGGGAAGCCCAGGCTGCCCAGGAACACGCCCAGCATCAGCGGAACCAGGATCCAAAGATCTGTCTCGTAGGGCACGATGCCGTCGGAATGCGGGGTGAAGCCGGCGTTGTTAAAGGACGAGATCGCGTAGAAGATGCCGTGCCATACCGATTGCCAGAACGGTTCGCCCAGCGTCAGGAACCGCGGAACCAGGACGATGGCAAGGGCGCCTTCGATCACCACGGAGGTGGTGATGACGATCCGCAGCAGCGTACCTACCTCACCCAGCCGCCCTGCGTTGTTCATGGCTTCCTGCGCGATCAGCTTGCCGCGGACGCCAAGCCTTTTGCTCACCATCAGGGCCAGCAGGGAGGCGAGCGTCAGGGTCCCCAAACCGCCCACGAAGACGCCGATGAGGATGACCAGCTGGCCGAAGAACGACCAGTGCACCGCCGTCGATACCACCGTCAGGCCGGTGACGCACACGGCTGAAACCGCCGTGAACATGGCCTGGTGCAGGGGTGTGGCCGTACCGGTGGCGGAGGAGACGGGCAGCGAGAGGATGAACGTGAACACCAGGCAGACCGCGGCGAAGACAGTCAGGGCGAGCCGGGCGGGCGAGGTGTTGGCAATGTCGTCGATAAAGTCGCGCAGCCGCGCGAACATCCACAGGCCTTCGTGCTCCGGTGCCGCGGGGTGCCAGGGGGCCGGGATCCGGGGCCTCGTCTGGCGTTGGGACATGGGTGGCTTTTCCTCGGTTGAAACTGTTTCCTCCAGTAGTAAACCACTAATGCCCGCGTAATGGCCGGGCCTGCCCGGCGGCGGAACCGGGTAGCCTGTGATTGATGACATATCTGCCCGGTCTCAGCCAGCCCGCACCTCCGACGACGGTGGTGTGGAATTCTGCCATGACCGCCTACAACTTCGGTCCCGGCCATCCCATGGCGCCCGAGCGGATGGACCTCACCGCACGCCTGGCCGGGAGCCTGGGCCTGTTCGATCTGGGTCACGTTACCATTGCCGCTCCGGAGGTAGCCTCCGACGCCGAACTGGAGTCGGTGCACTCTCCTGAGTTCGTCGCAGCCGTGCACCGGGTCAGCGAGGATCCCTCCACACCCGATGAAGCGCGTGGCCTCGGCACCGATGATGACCCCGCGTTCGCCGGCATGCACGAAGCCGCCGCGAGGCTGGCCGGAGGATCGCTGCTTGCTGCCTCGGCCATCCTGGACGGCACCGCCCTTCATGCTGTGAACTTCGGCGGCGGCCTGCACCACGCCGCCCGGGAGCGGGCCAGCGGGTTCTGTATTTACAACGACTCCGCCCTGGCCATCCAGAGGCTGCTCGACGGCGGCCTCCCGCGGGTGGCATATATCGACATCGACGCCCACCACGGGGACGGAACACAAAGCATCTTCTGGGACGATCCCCGTGTGCTGACCATCTCCATCCATGAATCAGGGCTAACGCTTTTCCCCGGGACGGGCTTCGCCAACGAGATCGGCGGTCCTGCGGCCGAGGGTACGTCCGTTAACGTGGCACTGCCGTCCGGGACGGGGGATGCCGGCTGGCTTCGCGCCTTCCACGCGGTGGTACCGCAGCTCATCGGAGCCTTCGATCCGGCTGTGATCGTCAGCCAGCACGGCTGCGACTCGCACCGCCATGACCCCCTTGCCCATCTCCAGATCAGTGTGGACGGCCAGCGCGAGGCTGCCACGGCCATCGGAAACCTTGCTGCCCGGCACTGTGACGGCCGCTGGATCGCCACCGGCGGCGGCGGCTACAGCGTGACCGACGTCGTCCCGCGCTCGTGGAGCCACCTGATCGCCATCGCGGCAGGGCGTCCGGTCCCGCTGCGGACGGAGGTGCCCGAGGACTGGCGCGCGTATGTGCTGGCGAAATTCGGCCGGGACGCCCCCCGCCTGATGGGCGACGATGTGGAACTCTGGTGGCGGTCCTGGGAGGTCGGATTTGATCCGAACGACGCCGTGGACCGGACTGTCATGGCCACCCGCAAGGCAGTATTTCCGCTGCACGGGCTGGATCCCTGGTTCGACTGAGTTCCCCGTCCGTCAATACCGGTCAGTTCCGGTCTGCCGGCGAAATAGTTGATGCCTTGCGGCGTATATGTCGCTAGGGTGGGAGGCATGGTGACAGACGACGTATTTGCCGTCATTGCGGAAGCAACCCGGCGCGATATTTTGGTATCCCTTCGCGCAGGGGACAAGGCGGTAGGAGAGCTGGTGGAGGAACTGGCGGCGAGCCAGCCCACCATCTCCAAACACCTGAAAGTCCTGCGGGAAGCCCAGCTTGTCAGCATGCGGGCACAGGGCCAGAAGCGCTACTATGCGCTGAACCGCAAGCCCCTCGAAGGTATCGCGAGCTGGCTGGAAACGTTCGACGTCGGCCCGGCCGCCGCCGTCGCCGGCTCACCCGCCGCCGCGCCTGAGGCCGGCAGCGCACACGCCGCTGCAGCGTCGGTTCCGCCGGACGAAGCACTTACCGCTGTGCTGGAGCGCGAAGGCGCAGAGCTGAGCCCCGCCGTCGTGATTCCGGGCGGAACGTCAGCGCCGCTCAGCGACGACACAGTGCCGCAGCAGATCGGCCGCACCGTGGGGCGCGCAGCCACCAAGGCGGCCGACCTGCTGGCCAATCTTCCGAAGTTCGGCCGGAAAAAGTAGCCTCCGCTACTTGCCGAGCAGGCGGACGTGCTCCGGAGTCAGTTCGGAGATTTTGCTGACACCCAGGAGCGCCATGGTGCGGGCCATGTCCTTCTCAAGGATCTGCAGCGCGCGGTCCACACCTGCCCTGCCGCCGGCCATCAGGCCGTAGAGGTAGGCGCGGCCGATCAGGGTGAAGTCGGCACCCAAAGCCAAGGCAGCCACAATGTCCGCGCCGCTCATGATGCCGGTGTCCAGGATGATCGCGGCGTCGGTGTTGTCCCTGGTGAACGCTTCCTTGACCACGGGCAGCAGGTGGAACGGGATGGGCGCACGGTCCAGCTGGCGGCCGCCATGGTTGGAAAGGACGATGCCGTCGGCGCCGTGGTCCACCACTTTGCGGGCGTCCTCAACGGTCTGGATGCCCTTGACCACGAGCTTGCCCTTCCAGGTTTCACGCAGCCAGTCCAGGTCCTCGAACGTCAGGGTGGGGTCGAACATCGAGTTGATCAGGTCCGCCACAGTTCCGGTGTAGCGGGAAAGCGAGGCGAACGTCAGCGGCTCGTGCGTGAGGAAGTTGAACCACCAGGCCGGGCGGTAGGACGCGTCCAGCACGGTCTTGACGGTCAGCGCCGGCGGGATGGTCATGCCGTTGCGGACGTCGCGGAGGCGGGCACCGGCCACTGCGGTATCCACGGTGACCATCAACGTGTCATTGCCGGCCTTGGCGGCGCGTTCGATCAGTTCCAGCGAGCGGTCGCGGTCCGTCCAGAGGTAGAGCTGGAACCAGTTGCGGCCGTTCGGGGCGGCTGCGGCGACGTCCTCGATGGAGGCGGTGCCCATGGTGGAGAGCGTGTAGGGGATCCCGGCGGCTTCGGCAGCCTGCGAACCGGCGTATTCGCCTTCGGACTGCATCATCCGGGTGAAGCCGGTGGGGGCGATGCCAACGG
>NZ_QAIQ01000380.1:440-7272 GCF_003061105.1 Arthrobacter sp. HMWF013 | reverse complement strand
GCTCCAACGAACAGGACATCATCGGGCTTGCCGACCGGCTGCCGGAAGGTCCCGCCTACGCCGCGGTGCGCGCACCGATTGCCGAAGGCGGGGGCTACGCCTGGTTCGCCAACCGCGGGATCGGCCGCCCCACTGCGGAATCACTGGCCGAGACCATGGCCTGGTTCCGCACCTGGCTCGATGCTGTGGCGCCGGCCGGCCGTCCCGTGGTGCTGGTCGGGTTCAGCGGCGGGGCGGCCTTCGCGGGCGGCCTGCTGCTGGCGGACCCGCACCGCTTCGCAGGCACCGCGATCCTTTACGGCACCCTCCCGTTCGACGCCGGCGTGCCCGTCACGCCCGGCAGCCTGGCCGGGGTCCCGGTCTTCGTTGCCCACGGCGAGCAGGACCGGGTCATCCCGGCGGAGCTGCTGCAGGGAACCTGGGACTATCTGCACGGTGAATCCGGTGCGGCTGTCCGTTCCCGCCGCGATCCCGGCGGCCATGGCATCACCGGCCAGACGCTGGCGGAGCTCGGCATCTGGATTGAGGGACTGCTGGCACACGAGGGATAGCTTCCCCCGTGTGAAGCAACAGCGGTCGACGGCGGGAGGTCCCGCCGTCGTCTGCTCGTTGTGGTGCGGGCGTCGGGGGTTCACCATGTTCGTATGGATGCCGAGATGCCAAAGGCAGACGAGCTGAACCTTCCCCAGGCCCTGCTTCTGCTGGCGACCACCGACCATGACGGCAGGTCCGCCGTTCCGCACGCCGTGCTGACTGCCGCTTTGTCCGGCGCGATACTGGCCGAGCTGGAACTGCTCGGTGCCATCGAGTTGCATGGAAAGCACGTCCGTGCCACCGGCACATCCCCGCAGACCGATTTCGGGAACCAATTGGAACTCATCCGGGACGGATCGCGCCCGCACACCCCCAAACGCTGGGTTTCCATGCTGGAAAGCCGTGCCGAGCTGCGCCGTGTCTATGAAGGGCTGGCGTCGTTGGGCATCGTGGACCAGGTGGGCGAGAGGCGCCTTGGCCTGTTCAGGAGGACGCGCTACCCGGAGAAAGACCACGCTCCGGAGGCTGCGCTGCTGGAGAAGGTCGGGGCCGCCCTCAGTGGCGGGTCAGCCGATCCGCGTACCAGGGCACTGACGTCGTTGCTCTACTCGGCGGAGCTGATCGGAAAGATATTCCCGGGGATAGACCAGGGACATGCGAGGGAACTTGCGCACAACTACTGGCCGTCCCGCGCCGTGGCCGCCGAGCTGCGCATGATCAGGCTGGCGGAGGCGGAAACAGCCAGCTAAGCAAGCGGCCGACGGCGGGGGGTCCCGCCGTCGGCCGCTTCTTCTGTTTTCAGGCGCCTACCAGGCCGCCGCTGGCCCAGCGCCGCACAGCGAGCTTCTCGCCGGCGTCGAACTCCAGCAGCGCCACCCTGCAGAGTTCCTCAACGTTCGCGGTCCACGCTGCTGCCAGCTCTGGCGCCGTTGGCTCGTCATTGAGCGGGAAATTGGCGTAGGCCAGGCCCTGAAGGACAAAGCCGACGGCGTTCCGGGAGACGGGTTGCCCCGCGCTGACGCAGTCATCCCGCACCAGCCGGGAGAGTTCGGTGCGGCTGGTGGGGTGTTCCCGCAGCCTGGTTTCCAGGGCATGGAACATCTGCCGGAACTGGGCTTCGGACAGTGCCGGCACATCCGTCACCCTGCTGACCTGCTCCTCGATGCCGGGCTGCACTTCAGCAGGCGCGGGGAGATCCTCACTCGAGAACCTCTTTGCGTCCCACACCCAGCCGCCCTGCGCGGGGGAATATTCAACGTCCTGGCCGATCTGGGAGATCCAGGTCCCGAACTTTCCGTAGCCGCCCCAGTCCGTCTTCAGGGAAGGATCCGCCGTGAGGGCCCGGTGGGCCACCAGCGCGCCGACCACCGGCCCGGGAGCGGTGCGGACGAAATCGAGGACCTCACGGATAGCGGGGGAGGCCGCCTTGGCCTTGGTCTTTGCTGCCGCCGGGACGTTCTGCTGCTTACCGGGCGCCACGGCACGCGCCGGCTCCACCGCCGTGCCGTTGAGGATGGCGACGAAGTCGTGGGACTCCACCACGTGGTCCGCCATCTCCCGGTACGCGAAGGCCACTGCGCCTGCCGCGATGACGGTGGTCATCCTGTCGGCGGCCCGGAACCGCTGGATCAATGACGTGAAGTCGGCATCGGCCGAGGCGATGAAGAACTCCTCGATCCCGCCGTTGCCCGACAGCGCGTCCATGGCGTCCAGCACCAGGTTGATGTCCGTACTGCTCTTGCCCCGCTGCGTCAGCGACGGGCAGTCGATCACGCGGAACCCGGCGCGGGTCCAGTAGGTCCGGTACTTCGAGTACACCATCGGGTTCAGGTAGCAGTTGCGGATCAGGAAGCGGCGGGCACCCTCGCCCGAACCTCCCGCCGACAACGCGTCGGCCCAGTGCTTGGGGTCCTCCGCAAACCGCTTCGCCGCCAGCGGATCCAGGGCCTGCAGGCCGGTGAACACATTGTCGAAGTCAACGAACATCGCAGCGCGGATGCCGGGCCTGCGGGACGGTGGGACGGCCTCATTCATTCGTACAGCTTAGGTGCTGAGTTCCCAATGGACCCGGATGGCCTCGGCAATCGGACCGGCGTCGGGGTCCACCCGGAAAGCGACGGGTGCGGTCCCGGTCTCTTCGATAACCGCGTCACGGTACACCCGGCCGCAGGACGGGCACAGGGTGTAGAGGTCCTCATCCTCAGGCCATGGTGCCAGTCCCGCGGGGACGGCGGTGTTTTCGCCGATGTAAACCGGTACGCCTTCTGAATTGGCCTGGATCAAACCGTCCTTGCTGACGGTATTGCCGCACACGCAGGTGATGGTGGTGACATCATGATCGACCACTTCGGCGGTTTCCGTGTCCATGATGACCTCCCGGCGCTGGAAGAGAAATGCTGGTATCAGCTTAAGCCTGCTGGTCTCCGAGAGCGCCTGGCAAACGGAAACCGACGACGGCGGGAGGGCCCGCCGTCGTCCGCTCCACCCCGTATCATCGGAGGCATCCGTCCCTTTGAGAGTGGAGTGACCCATGCAGCTCGGCGCTTTTTCGATCAGCCTCACCGTCAAGGACATCGCGGCTTCAGCTGCGTTTTACGAGAAGCTTGGCTTCAGCAGTTTCGGCGGCGACATCACGCAGAACTGGCTGATCCTGAAGAACGGCGAGACGGTCATCGGCCTCTTCCAGGGGATGTTTGAGCAGAACATGCTCACGTTCAATCCGGGCTGGAACCAGAATGCGGAAGCCGTGGAATCCTTCACCGATGTCCGCGAACTCCAGCGGGACCTCAAAGCCAAGGGCGTGGAGTTCCTCTCCGAAGCTGACGAGTCCACTACCGGGCCGGCGAGCTTTATGCTCGTGGACCCCGACGGAAACCCGGTGCTGTTCGATCAGCACGTCTGACCGGCTTCTGTCCGCCGTGGATTAGGTAGCGGGCACCCGGAGCACCCCAACAGCCGCCTCAAGGTACGGCACCGGATCGGGGTCGGTTCCGGCGGCCCACTGCATCCACGCCTCGAACGTCGCCCCGAGATACGCGGCACACAAATACCCGGCCACATCTTCGCGAACACCGGCCGCGGCAAGGTAGGCCCGGGCAACTTCACGCTGCGGTGCCAGGGACGCGTAGCTCTGGCTGCCAAGTTCGGGGTGTTCGGCGATCAAGCGCAGCCGGCCGCGCGTCACCGCGAGATCGGGCAGCACGGCAGCCCCCGCGACAGCCGCCTCACGCAGCCCCGCCAGGATGTCGCCGTCGGCGGCTGATTCCGGTCCTCCGCCCAGAACCCGCGCGGATGCCTCGACCACGGGCTCCATCCCGCCCCAGATCAGTTCCGCCTTGCTGGAGAAGTACCGATACAGGCTTTTGCGGCCAATACCGGCCTCGCGGGCGATGTCCTCCATGGAGGTCTGCTCATACCCGCGCTCGGCGAAAAGCCGCAACGCGATGGCGGCAACGGCGTCGGGATCGATGGTCACCGGCCGGCCCATGGAGCGTGGCGGGGCAGCGGTCACGGCTTCCGAAGGCATGCCACCAGTATTCACCCTTACATAATGACACAGGGTGTCATAAGGTGGTTGGCATTGGCTCCATCAACGTTTGGAAGGACATCATGGGCAACGAAGCCGCATGGCAGGAGGCCGTCACCAACGGCCGTTTCGCCGGAGAAACAGTCATCGTGACGGGCGCCGGGTCGGGCATCGGGCTGGCCACCGCGCTGCGCATCGCCAAGGAGGGCGGCAAGGTCATCGCGGCCGACATCAGCAAGGAGCGCCTGGACAACCTGGTCGCCGAGAACGCCGGGCTGGACCTGGTCCCTGTGGCCGGCGACATCTCCACCGAGGAGACCGTTGCTGCCGTCATCGCTGCCGCCGCCGGACGTGTTGACGCCCTCGCAAACGTGGCCGGCATCATGGACAGCTTCGCCCCGATCCACGAAGTGGACGACGAAACCTGGGACCGCGTCTTCCGGATCAACGTCACCGCCCTCATGCGCCTGACCCGCGCCGTGGTGCCGCTGATGCTCGACGCCGGGACTGGCTCCGTGGTCAACGTGTCCTCCGAGGCTGGCCTGCGCGGATCCGCCGCCGGCGCCGCCTATACGGCCTCCAAGCATGCCGTCATCGGCCTGACCAAGAACTCGGCCGTGATGTACGGGCCGAAGGGCCTGCGCTTCAACGCCGTAGCCCCCGGCGCTACCATCACCAACATCGTGGCCAACTGGGGATCGCAACTGGCGGCCGAGCGCCTCGGCCCGCTGATGCAGGTCAACATCCCCGCGCCCGCCACCTCGGCGCAGCTCGCCGCCTCGATCACATTCCTGCTGAGCGACGACGGCACCAACCTCAACGGCGCCATACTGGCGTCCGACGGCGGCTGGTCGGCCCTGTAGGAAGTGGCACCTAAGCGGGCGCGGCACTTAGCAAAGCGGGCGACGGCGGGAGGTTCCGCCATCGCCCGCTTCTGTTTGTGATGCTGGGGATTTTCGAGCGATTGAGCCTGGGCTCTTGACAGATGCAAAACGTTTTGGCTACTGTGATCAACACAACAAGCAAAACGTTTTGCAAAGGACGAGTCAATGGCGACAAAGATCGGCATCCGGGAAGTGGCCAAAGCCGCCGGAGTTTCAGTGACCACGGTTTCCCACGCCCTCAATGAAGCCACCAGCTCCAGGGTCAACCCCCAGACCCAGCAGCACGTACGCGCTGTGGCGAAGGATCTCGGCTACGCACCCAACCGGCTCGCCAGTGGACTGCGCAACCAGCGGTCGCAGATCCTCGGCCTGGTGAGCGACGAAATCACCACCACCCCCTTTGCCGGCGCGATGATCCGCGGGGCCCAGGATGCCGCCTACGAACGCGGCTACGTGATGATGGTGGTCAATTCCGGGCTGGACAGCGAACTGGAACAACGCGAAATCCGCATGCTCCAGCAGCATCAGGTGGACGGCATCGTCTACGCCAAGATGTACCACCAGGGCGTGGTGCTCCCGGAGGAACTGGACGGACTGCCCACAGTCCTCCTCGACGCAGTCTCCACCGATCTCTCTGTCTCCTCCGTGGTGCCCGATGAGATTGCCGCGGCCGAGGCCGCAGTGGAAACCCTGATCAGCGCCGGCCACACCGGGATCGGGATGATCAACAATGTGGACGACATCCCGGCAACCCACGGCCGCCTGGAGGGATTCCACAACGCGCTGCGCCGGCACGGCCTGACACCTGCCCCGCAGCACATCACCGCGGCAGTGGCGGACACTGCGGGCGGACGGGAAGCGGCAATGGCTCTGCTGGCGCTCCCGGACCGGCCGTCGGCTCTGTTCTGCTTCAGCGACAGGGTGGCAATGGGCGCTTACCAGGCTGCCTCGGCGCTGGGCCTGCGGATCCCCGAAGATGTCTCGATTGTCGGAATGGACAACCTTGAGCTCATCGCGGACGCCCTGTGGCCCGGGCTCACCACGGTGGCGCTGCCGCACTACGAGATGGGGCGCTGGGCGGTGGTGCGGCTTCTGAACGATATCGAGGGGCCAACGGTGCCCGCGGTCCAGGAAAAGCTTGCCTGCCCGGTGGTCCACCGCGGTTCGGTAGGCCCGCCACCGCTGTAGGCCCGTTCCCGGCCCGCTCCAGGACCTGCGCAGACTGCCAGGAATCCAGCCGTTATTACCCAAAACACGTTCCGAACCCCGTTTCCGGCAAAACAAGGGACGCAGCCGTTGCGCCGGCTACGCCCCTCACGGACACGGGCTACTCATCCACGCACGAAATCAGCAGAAAGACTCAACCATGAACAAGCGATTCACCCGTATCCTGGCCACCAGCCTAGCGGCAGCTTCACTCCTGGGCACTCTGGGCGCCTGCAGCAAGGGAAGCGCCTCATCCTCCTCGGAGGGCGCCAATGAAATCACCATGTGGACCCACAACGCCGGAAATCCGGAGGAGCTGAAGGCCCTCGAGGATGTCGTTGCCGCCTACAACAGCAGCAGTGACGCGAAGGCCAAGGTCAAGGTCCAGGCCTTCCCCCAGGATTCCTACAACGACTCAGTGGTGTCAGCCGCTTCGGCCGGGAACCTCCCGTGCATCGTGGACATCGACGGTCCCAACGTTCCCAACTGGGCCTGGGCCGAATACCTTCAGCCCCTGAAACTGTCCGCCGATCTCACCGGCAACCTCCCCAGCACTGTGGCCAAGTGGGAGGGGGAAACCTACGCGGTGGGCTACTACGATGTCGCCCTGGCCATGATGGCCCGTGCCTCGGACCTCAAAGCAGCCGGCGTTCGCGTGGCCACCATCGAGGAACCGTGGACC
>NZ_QAIQ01000380.1:0-430 GCF_003061105.1 Arthrobacter sp. HMWF013 | reverse complement strand
GCCCTGGGCAAATGGGAACACCCGCTGGACATGGGAACCGCCGGCACCGGTGAATGGCTGCCCTACGCGTACTCGCCCCTGCTGCAGTCCTTCGGCGGGGACCTCATCAACCGCGATGGCTTCCAGTCAGCGGACGGCGTCCTCAATGGGGATAAAGCCGTTGAGTGGGCCGGCTGGTTCCGTGGCCTTGTGGACCAGGGCTTTATGGCCCAGAAGAGCGGAAAGGACTCCACCCAGGACTTCCTGAACAACAAGAGCGCCATCCTGTACACCGGTTCCTGGGCCGCGGACAAAGCCAAAGCCGCCTTTGGCGATGACCTGGTGGTTATGCCCACCGTGGACCTCGGCAACGGCCCCAAGATCGGCGGCGCTTCCTGGCCGTGGGGCGTGACCAGCGGCTGCGAAAATGCCGATGCGGCCATGGACTACC
>NZ_QAIQ01000379.1:6004-7524 GCF_003061105.1 Arthrobacter sp. HMWF013 | reverse complement strand
ACATACCTCCAGAGCAGGAAAAGCGTCAGCAGGCCGATGGCGCCCACGAGCAGGAAAAGCAGCCGCCAGCCAAAGGTCTGGCCTACCCAGGTGGCAGCTGGAACGCCGACGACGTTTGAAACCGACAGGCCGGCCATCACCATCGAAATGGCCCAGCCGCGCCGGTTTGCGGGAACGAGCGACGCTGCAATCACCGCCGCGACACCGAAGAAGGCTCCATGCGGCAGGCCGGCCGCGAACCGGGAAACGAGCATCAGCCCGTAATCCGGGGCGATGTAAGACAGCAGGTTCGCCAGCGTGAAGAAGAGCATCAGCCCCAGCGCGAGGTGCTTCCGCGGGAGCCGGGCCCCTACGGCGGCAAGAAGCGGCGCACCCACCACCACGCCCAGTGCGTACGCTGAGATAAGGTGTCCGGCTTCGGGAGTGCTGATGTTCAGCCCCTGTTCGACCTCCCGGAGCAGACCCATCATGGTGAACTCCGTGACCCCGATCCCGACGCCGCCCATCGCCAGCGCGAAAATGGCGGCCGCGATCCTGGGAGTGCCCTTTTGGGGGATAGTGGGAGTCTGGACGATGCTGCTCATGTGCCTGCTTTTCAAAGGATTCCGGAGTGTCTCTCCATGAAATTGTCCCTTATGGCCGTGCCGGCACCGGACCGCCCTCCCTGCGCCGGCAGCCCCTCCGCCATAGAATGATGCGGTGACTGGACTGATACAGGTAGTTGGCGGCGCCGTGGTGGATTCCCTGACGGAGCCCGCCCGAATGCTCGTGGCCCGGCGCAGTGCCCCCGAACAGTTCGCCGGGATGTGGGAATTTCCGGGTGGAAAGATTGAGCCCGGCGAAGCCCCTGAGGCCGCACTCCACCGGGAGCTCCGGGAAGAGCTCGGGATCGGAGTCCGGCTCGGATCCGAGCTGCCGGGCGAAACAGAGGCAGGCTGGCCACTGAACGCACGTGCCACCATGCGGGTCTGGCTGGCCGAGATCACTGACGGCGAACCGCACCCCCTTGAGGACCACGACGAATTACGGTGGGTAGGGCTGGCGGACCATGCCGGCGTGCTGGGCCTTCCGTGGATCCCCGCCGATTACCCGATCGTCCAGGCCCTGCTCCGCTCCATCAGCCCTGAGGCTCTGACGTCCCGGACGTCTTGAGCCGGCCAGCGGCCGGAAGAGCACGGCCGCTGACGCCGCCGTCAGGCCAGGCCGGCGCGGCCAACGCACACAGTTCAGAAAAGCGTTGGCTGCTGGCGGAGCCCTTCCGCCGGATGATCCGAGGCCACCCCTGCTGTGTTGGAGTCACCGGTCCAGGAGTTCGGCAGGCTTCCGGCGGGGTACTGCGCTTCCTCGCCGCGGGGATCGTCCTCCAGGTCACGGTGGCTGAAGCCGTGGGAACCTGAGAAGCCATGCCGTTGCTTGAAGTACCGCACCTTCGCGGCAAGCCACGTTCGGTATTCCTTGGAGGCATATGACCCGGTTCCGTAGAGGCGCCGGTAGCGGCCTGCGAGTTCCGGGTGGTTTTT
>NZ_QAIQ01000379.1:0-5994 GCF_003061105.1 Arthrobacter sp. HMWF013 | reverse complement strand
AACCATTCCCGCGTGCCGGGCTTCAGGTACAGGGCCCCCGCCGTTACTCCGGTGGCGCCGGCCGCTGCAAGGGAACTGAAAAGGGAATCAAGTGCTTCGTCGCTGTCCGAAAGCCAGGGCAGGATGGGCATGGCCATCACGCCGCAGGGAAGTCCGGCGTCCCTCAGCCGGGAGACCAGCTTGAGCCTGGCGCGTGGACCGGGGGTGCCGGGCTCCACCGCCTCGGACAGGGCCTCGTCCGTCATGGCCAGCGAAATGCCCACTCCCACGGGAACCTGTGCGGCGGCCCGCTTCAGGAGGGGAATATCGCGGGCGAGCAAGGTTCCCTTGGTGAGGATGGACAGCGGTGTGCCGGAGTCGGCAAGCGCCGTGATGATGCCCGGCATCAGCTGGTAACGTCCCTCGGCGCGCTGGTATGGGTCCGTGTTGGTGCCCAGCGCCACCTGGTGGCGGCCCCAGGACGGCTTGGCCAGCTCTTTCCGGAGGACCTCCGCAGCGTTGACCTTGACCACCACCTGGCTGTCGAAATCCAGCCCGGCGTCGAAGTCGAGGTAGGTGTGGCTTTTCCGGGCGAAACAGTAGACGCAGGCGTGGCTGCAGCCGCGGTACGGGTTGACGGTCCACTCGAACGGCATCTTTGAACCGGCAACCACCTTGTTGAGCACCGATTTGGCGGTGACCTCATGGAAGGTGATTCCGGCGAACTCGGGAGTGGTGACGGAGCGGACCAGGCCGGCCAGGGGGAGCAGCGCAGGCACAGGTCCGGTTCCGGCCCCTTCGGCGGACGGCGGCAACAGTGCTTGTGCATCCCATCTCATGTCTCTATTCGAAGATATGTTCGAATGAATGTCAAGGACCGACGCACCCCTGTCTGCCGGTGGAGCGGCCCGCGTCGGCCACCAGGACCCGTTGGCAGGGCCCTGGACGCGAACCCTAGCCCAGGAGCTCCCACACCACAGTGATGGTGGCGCCGATGCTTGCCTGCCCTGCTTCTACGCTGAGGGCTTCGGTTGCGGCGGCCCGCATGATCCGCGCCACGGGAACGGGGCCCGGCAGATCGGCGTGTTCGGCAACAGAGACCACGGCGCCAAGCCGGGCCGAGGCAAGCGAGGCAAACTGTTCGGCCGCGGCAACCGCCTCCTCCCAGGCAGCCGCACGGGCAAGCGCCACCACCGCGGACTCATCCGAGAAACCGAGTTCGAGACCGTTCAGCCGGACGTCGTCGCCGCCGGCCTCGATCACGTCCCCAATCACCGCGGAGGCCGAAGCAACCTGCCGCAAACGGACTGTCAGCATGCTTGAGGCCACGTACCCGGCGACCCGCTGGCCTTCGCCATCGCGCCAGATGAGCTCAGGCCGCACGTTCAGCCCGGACGTCCGGATGTCAGCATCACCCACCCCGTGCTGCCGCAGGACGCCGGACACGGCCGAGGATGCCGTTCCTGCCTCCGAGTACGCGGCACCCACGCTGTCCCGCCGGCATTCGACCCCCACGGACATGGTCAGCAGGTCAGGTGGCGCCTCGGCAGTTCCTGTTCCCGTTACCGTGATGGTCCTGGCGCTGGGCTGGTCCGGCATGGCTAAACCTCAATTCCGCCGGCATCGCGGGGAGCCGGCCTTGGTGTCCTCCTGTCAGGGTAGCCGCCGGCCGCCAGGCCCGCCTGCCGCTCGAAGAAATTCGCCGACGCCGGATCACCGGTCCGGAGGATAGACCAGCCGGCGGCCAGGAAATAGAGCGGAAGGAACGGCGCCCCCAGGCAGCAGGCGTACTGGCTGCAGTGTTTTTCCTCGTGTCCAAGGAGTTCCCTGTTAGAGATGAGCTGTTCGGTCCGGATCCGGGAGAGGATCACGTTGCCCAACGTGAACGCGCCCGCATACGGCAGCCGCCACCGGTATCCGGAAGCGATGATGAGCCCCCTCGGGCCCTGGCTGATGGACGTTCCGGCCGCCAAGGCAACTGCCAGGCCCAGGAGAGTTGTGCCATTGACCACGTTGGCAACCTGCCTGGCCCGCTGCCGCGCCGTCAGGTGCCCCTGCGTTACACGCTGGAGTCCAGCCGTCCGCTCTGCTGCCCGGCGCCGCCGTTGTGTCATGAGGACATGGTAACCGGGGCATTCAATTAGACTGGACGATAGTGGCCGCCGGTAGTTCCAGTGGCCCTGACCTGGTCACCGGGTGCCTCCATCGCACATGGATCCGCATTCGTGACCTGCCAGTGACGGATGCGCTGCCGGGAAACCGCTCGCGGCTGTGCTGGCCATTGAGGAAATTCATCAGCCCCGACTCGTAGCTAAGAACAGTAGATGTCTGAAACTTTGCCGGGCGCCGCCATCCCGAACCCAACGGATGAAGCCGCCATCACTGCCGCTGTAGACCAGGCCATCGCCGCCATTGCCGGCGCCGGCACCCTCGACGAACTCAAGGCGGTGAGGCTGGCCCATACCGGTGAGAAGTCACCGCTCAGCCTGGCCAACCGTGAAATCGGTGGCCTGCCGAAGGACCGGAAAGCCATAGCCGGCAAGCTGATGGGTTCGTCCCGTGGCCGGGTCAACAAGGCGCTCGCGGACCGCACGGCCGAGCTGGAAGCCGAAAACGACGCCCGGATCCTGCTGGAAGAGACAGTGGACGTCACGGCCGCCCCCCGCCGTCGTCGTGCTGGTGCCCGGCACCCGCTGTCCACGCTGCAGGACCGCGTGGCGGACATCTTCGTCGGCATGGGCTGGGAGATCGCCGAAGGGCCCGAGGTGGAATCCGAGTGGTTCAACTTCGACGCCCTGAACTTCAAACCGGACCACCCGGCCCGCGAAATGCAGGACACGTTCTTTGTGGAGCCGCCCGAAGCGCACCTCCTGATGCGCACCCACACCTCGCCGGTGCAGGTCCGCTCCATGCTCGAGCGCGAGCTGCCCATCTACGTGCTCTGCCCGGGCAAGGTGTTCCGCACGGACGAGCTGGACGCCACCCACACACCCGTGTTCCACCAGTTTGAAGGCCTGGCCATCGACAGGAAGCTCAGCATGGCCGACCTCCGCGGAACGCTGGAGCACTTCGCCCGGCAGATGTTCGGCGACGAAGCCCAGATCCGCCTGCGCCCCAACTACTTCCCGTTCACCGAGCCATCGGCCGAGCTGGACATCTGGCACCCCGGCGCCAAGGGCGGCCCGCGCTGGATCGAGTGGGGCGGCTGCGGCATGGTCAACCCCAACGTGCTCCGCGCGGCGGGCATCGACCCCGACATCTATTCAGGTTTTGCTTTCGGCATGGGCATTGAACGCACCCTTATGTTCCGCAACGAGGTGGGCGACATGCGCGACATGATCGAAGGCGACGTACGTTTCAGCGAGCACTTCGGGATGGAGATCTAACAGTGCGTATCCCAATTTCATGGCTGCGTGAATTCGCAGAGGTACCGGCCGGAGCAACGGCCGAAGAGGTCATGGCAGAACTGGTCAAGGTCGGTTTCGAAGAGGAGGACGTCCACCGCCCCACGGACGCCCTGCAGGGTCCGATTGTGGTGGGCCAGGTGCTCAGCCTGGTCAAGGAGCCGCAGTCCAACGGCAAGACCATTAACTGGTGCCAGGTCCGTGTTGTCCCCGAAGGCCAGGAACAGACCCTCACCGGCGAGGGCATCGACCCCTCCGGTGTGCAGGGGATCATCTGCGGCGCCCACAACTTCGTCGAAGGCGACAAAGTGGTGGTCACCCTCCCCGGCGCCGTGCTGCCCGGCGATTTCCGCATCTCCGCACGCAAGACCTACGGCCACCTGTCCGCCGGCATGATCGCCTCCGTGCGGGAGCTCGGGATCGGCGAGGACCACGACGGTATCCTGGTGCTGTCCCGCATCGGGCTGGACCCGGAAATCGGCACCGACGCCATGGACCTGCTGGGCCTCTATGACGAAGCGGCCGAGATCAACGTGACCCCGGACCGCGGCTACGCCTTCTCCATCCGCGGCATTGCCCGCGAATACGCCCACGCCACCGGAACGTCCTTCACGGATCCCGCCGCCAAGGTCAACGCGCCGGCGGAGCTCTCCGGCGGCTACGGCGTCAAGCTCAACGACGACGCCCCCATCTACGGCAAGCCCGGCTGCGACCGCTTTGTGGCCCGCACCGTCCGCGGCGTGGACGCCACCCGGCCCACTCCGCCCTGGATGACCTCCCGGCTCCGCCTCGCAGGGATCCGCTCCATCTCCCTGCCGGTGGACATTTCCAACTACGTCATGCTGGAACTCGGCCAGCCCACGCACTGCTACGACCAGGACAAGCTGTCCGGCGACATCGTGGTGCGTCGGGCAATCGCGGGGGAGAAGATCACCACCCTTGATGACAAGGAACGTGCGCTTGACGTCGAAGACCTCCTGATCACCGACGGCTCCGGTGCGATCGGCATCGCCGGCGTGATGGGCGGCGCGGCAACAGAGGTGAGCGATTCGACGTCGACCGTCCTGGTTGAAGCAGCACATTTCGACGAGGTATCCATCGGCCGCTCCCGCCGCCGCCACAAGCTGCCCTCCGAGGCCTCCAAGCGCTTCGAACGGGGCGTCGACTGGCAGGTTGCCGGTATTGCTGCGCAGCGGGTTGTTGACCTCCTCGTGGAGCTCGCAGGCGGTGTCGCTGACGAGGCAGGGACCGACGTCGGGACGTCCCCGGACGCCGTCACCATCACCCTGCCTGCGGCCTTCGCCGCCCAACGGATCGGCATCGATTTCACCGAGGAGCAGATAGTCACCTCCCTGGAAGACCTCGGCGCCACCGTGGAGAAGAACGACGGCGGCTGGACGGTAACGGCGCCCAGCTGGCGCAACGACCTGGAGACCAAGGAAGACCTCTCCGAGGAAATCGCCCGCCTGGTTGGCTACGACTACATCCCCGCGACGCTGCCTGTAGCCCCTCCGGGACGGGGCCTGACCCGCGTACAGCAGCAGCGCCGCCGGCTGATCCAGGCGCTAGCGGACGCGGGGCTCACCGAGGTCCTGGCCTACCCGTTCGTCTCCAAGGCTGCCAACGACACGTTCGGCGTTGCCGGGCAGGGGGCTGAACGGAGCGCGGTCAAGCTGGCCAACCCGATCAGCGAGGAGCACGGCTACCTGCGGACGTCCATCCTGCCCGGACTCATCGAGGTGGCCAAGCGCAACCACTCCCGCGGTTTCCGCGACCTGGCGCTTTTTGAAGCGGGCCTGGTCTTCCTGCCCGGTGGAACCGTGGGAACGGCGTCCATCCCGCCGCTGGGCGTCAAGCCTTCCGACGAGGTGCTGGATGCCCTGTACGACGGCGTTCCGGACCAGCCGCTCTACGTCGCCGCGGTCCTGACCGGCCACGATTCCCCTGCCGCAGCCAACCACACCCCCCGCGTATGGGACTGGGCGGATGCGCTGGATATCGCCCGGCTGGCAGGTGACGTCCTTGGCGTTGAGGTAGTGGCCAGCCAAGGCGCCCACCAGGCGTTCCACCCGGGCCGCGCCGCGCAACTGTCCCTGCGCACCGGCGAAGTGATCGGTTACGCCGGCGAGCTGCACCCGAAACTCCTTGCTGCGCACGACATGCCTGCCCGCTCGGTGGCACTGGAGTTCAACGCGGACGCCCTGTTCGAAGCAGCAGCGGATGTCATCGTGGCCCGCCACATCTCCACGTTCCCGGTGGCCACCCAGGATGTGGCCCTGGTAGTGCCGCAGGATGTTCCGGCCGCGCACGTCCTGGAGGCGCTTCGCGAAGGTGCCGGCGAGCTGCTGGAAGACGTTGCGCTGTTCGACGTCTACGTGGGCAAAGGCATCGAAGAAGGCAGGAAGTCGCTCGCGTTCGGCCTGCGCTTCCGGGCAACGGACCGGACGCTGACAGCGGACGAGGCATCGGCCGCACGGGCGGGCGCCGTGGCCCTGGCCGCCGAGCGCTTCGGTGCCGTCCAGCGCTAAGAGCGGGACGGATATGACGGGGACGCTGCCACCGGTTCCCGTCCTGCGCGCCTGCCCTCCCGGCTCCACGGGAGGGCAGGACC
>NZ_QAIQ01000378.1 GCF_003061105.1 Arthrobacter sp. HMWF013 | reverse complement strand
GCCTCGGCAGCTGCCGGTGCACCGTTCTCTTCTTCAAGCTTGAGGCGCAGAGCGTCAATGATGCGTGCAGCCGCGGCAGCAGGTGCCTTGAGGATGCCTGCAACCTTGGCGAGCTGCAGCTCGCGGGACTCGAGCGCTGCCAGTGCGACAACTTCGCTGGCGTTCAATGCCTTGCCCTCGAAGTAACCGGTCTTGATGACCAGCTGCTTGTTGGCCTTGGCAAAATCCGTCAGGCTCTTGGCAGCGGCAACTGCGTCACCCTTGATGAACGCGATTGCAGTGGGGCCGGAGAGCTGGTCGTTGAATGCTTCAACACCGGCTTCCTTGGCTGCAATGGCGGTCAGGGTGTTCTTGACGACCGAGAACTTGGTGTCCTGGCCGAGAGAAACACGCAGCTGCTTGAGCTGTGCAACGGTGAGCCCGCGGTATTCGGTCAGGACAGCGGCGTTCGATTCCTTGAAATCGTTAGTGATCTCAGCTACTGCTGAAACCTTTGTAGGCGTTGCCATAACCCTCCTTCCGGGGATAGTGCCGGTATGCGACGGTCCCCGCTCAAGTGAGCTAAAACTAAAAAACGCCCCGCGCAGATGCACGGGGCTTGGCTCTACATGGCTGATGCCGTGGAGCGTTGCTTCGTTCACCTGCGCCGGCCGCCCTAATGTTCAGGGTCCTTCGTCCAGAAATACATTTGGCCTCCAGCGCACAACTGCAGAGTTGAGCTGTGTTCAGGAGAATGGATTTCCAACAACCGACGGTCTTTGGTAGTTCAAGCTTACGGGACACGCTGCCGTCCCGCCAAATCGGCCTCAGCTGACGCTTGACTTCAGGGACGGGAGTTCTTTCTGCCAGATCCCCGTCACCCCGGCTGTGGTGAAGCCGAGCTGCTGGTTGACCGTCAGCAGGTACCTGTTCTCCGGGGCGTTCCAGGTGTAGATGACGCGGGCGTCGGGGAACTGCTCGGTGAGCCGCTCCATGTTGGCCAGCTTGATCAGCAGGCCCAGTTTGTTGCCGCGGTGGGCCTGCAGGACCAGGGTGTCATCCTGGAAGACCACGTCGGGGCGGTGGGCCAGGACGCTGATGGTGGTCAGGCCCACCAGTGCCCCGCTGGCGAGATGTTCGACGGCTGTGACCACCGTCCGCCGTCCCTGCGCGATGGTGACCTCTTCCGCCTCACGGAGGATGGCGCCGTCGAACACCATGTCCTGTTCAACAGGAGTCTCAAGGGAAGGATCGACGTCGGCGCCCGCCTGGTTTTCGAGCACGGCGACGGCTTCGAGCCACTCATCCGGGCAGCGGTCGGTCCAGTGGTGGAGCCGGTAGCGGCCGTTGTTCGCATCATCAGCTTCCGCCTGGAGATCGGCCACCAGCTTGGTGTCCAGGGGCAGGGTGCAGGAGCTGAACTGCTCGATGTGCTGCAGGGTATAGCCGGTCCGCTGCGCAAATTCGACCTCACGGCTTTCCAGGGGCACAAACCCCTGGCCCGAGCCCGGCACCAGCTGGGCCCTCTCGAACTCGTGCAAGGAGGCGCCGGGATGGTTGGTGTCCACCAGGATCGAGGTGCGGCCCTCGCTCCGGGCCAGGTGTTCGGCCTCGTGCAGCAGCTTCCGGCCCACTCCCTGCCGCTGGAATTCCGGCAGGATGTCCAACGTAAACTCCGCCATGTCCAGGTTCTCTGTCAGCGGGAGGGCGATGTCCACGGTGCCGACGATCTGGCCGTCCACTTTGGCCACCAGAATGATCTGGCGCTCGTACGGATCCGCCAGTTCCAGGAGCTTTTCCAGCGGCGTGTAGGCCAGGTCATCGCTCCCCCACGTCTGCATCCGGACCTTTCGGCCCACCTCGACGGCGGCCAGGAAATCCGCTGCCTCGGGCGCGTCCAGTGAGTCCGGGATCCACAGCTGTTCGATCCGTACGTCTTTTGCCATATGGGGCCTCATCCCAGCCGTTTCTGCCATTCGCCCTCATAACCAGCAGGTTGGAAGCCAAGCAAAGTATTGATCGCCAGCATATGCCGGTTTTCCACCGCATTCCATGTCAGCACCGAGCGCGCCGCGGGCCAACGCTGGTGGGCCGCCCGCAGATTCGCGGCTTTGATGAGCAGCCCCAGCCTCTTTCCACGGTGCTCGGAGGTCACCAGGGTGTCCTGCTGGGCGATGGACCTGGGGACCCCCGGCCGCCAGTTCAGCA
Source organism: Arthrobacter sp. HMWF013 (assembly GCF_003061105.1). Taxonomy (GTDB): domain Bacteria; phylum Actinomycetota; class Actinomycetes; order Actinomycetales; family Micrococcaceae; genus Arthrobacter. The sequence goes on along the minus strand of NZ_QAIQ01000378.1, from coordinate 5,328 downwards.
CCGTATAGGCGACGAGTTCGCCGCTGGTCGTGTGCAGCGCAGCCGCGACCTGGGTCTGCACCCCGCCGCGGATGTTCGCCTGTTCCTCCTGGCGCACCCTGGCCGCATCCCAGACCTCCGCCTCCCAGCCCAACCCGGCGATCGGAACGTCCGAACTCATGCGGGCCCTGAGGGCCGCGTACGCATCCACCAGATCTTCAGGGCAGGTGTCCCCCCAGCCCACCATGACGTAACCACCTGCCCGGATGGATGCCTCCGCCTCCAGTGACTCGAGGTGGCCCTGTCGAAGCGGAAGGGCCAGGCGGCTGGCCCGCTCCACCTGCTCGAGCTCGTAGCCTGCACTGGCCGCAAAGGCGACCGTGGGGTCATCGGCGGGTAACCCACCGGCCCCCGATTTGGCAGGCAGCAGCCGGGCCGCCCGATCCACCGCCGCCGCCGGGAGCTCACAGTAGGCATCAAGGGACGTTCGGCCGCGTTCTATCGCCACAGCCTCCGCGTGGGCCAGCAGCCGGCTGCCCCAGCCCTGGCGCCGGTAAGCAGCCGTCACGTCCACCGAAATGCCGGCTGTGTAGGTGTTCTCGCGCAGCGGCAGCGTGACTGAGCAAGCGCCGATTGTTTCCTGGCCCAGCTGTGCTATAAAAAGCTGCCGCTCCTCGTACTCGCTCCCCCGCCAGTACTCAAGGCTCTCGCTGAAGGTCGGGCAACGGTCCAGGTCACCCCATTTGTCCAGTTCGTCCGCTTCGCGGATCGCCTGGTAGGCGTGGAGGTGGCTTCGGCCGTCTCCATTGGCGACGCCACTGGAAACTCCGGAGACCCGGGCACCAGGGTGCGTCCCGGCGTCGGGCGTTGCAGGAATTGCGACGGCAGTGATCACCAGGTGCTGACCGGTCATGACCCCAGCCTAGTAAGTGTGCCCGCTTAAACCGAAGGACCGCCCGGCGCAATGCCGGGCGGTCCTTGGTTGTGCCGGACGGATCCGGCAGCGGGAACTGGTGGAGGATTAGACCTCGGTCAGGACCTTGGTGACGTTGGGGTCCACGGAGATGCCGGGGCCGAACGTGGTGGCAACGGTAGCCTTCTGGATGTAGCGGCCCTTGGAAGCGGACGGCTTCAGGCGAAGGACCTCTTCCAGTGCTGCTGCGTAGTTCTCGGCCAGCTTCAGGGCATCGAAGGAAACCTTGCCGATGATGAAGTGCAGGTTCGAGTGCTTGTCGACGCGGAAGTCGATCTTGCCACCCTTGATGTCGTTGACAGCCTTGGCGACGTCGGCGGTCACGGTGCCGGTCTTCGGGTTCGGCATCAGGTTACGCGGACCCAGAACCTTACCGAGGCGGCCAACCTTGCCCATGAGGTCAGGGGTGGCGACGGCGGCGTCGAAGTCGGTCCAGCCGGCTGCGATCTTTTCGATCAGGTCATCGGAACCAACGAAGTCGGCGCCGGCAGCGATTGCTGCCTCAGCCTTGTCGCCCGTTGCGAAGACGAGAACGCGGGAGACCTTACCGGTGCCGTGGGGCAGGTTGACGGTGCCGCGGACCATCTGGTCAGCCTTACGCGGGTCAACGCCCAGACGGAAAGCGACCTCAACGGTGGCGTCGAACTTGGACGGGTTGGTGTCCTTGGCGAGGGTTACTGCCTCGAAAGGCGCGTAGAACTTCTCCGCGTCGATCTTGGCGGCTGCTGCCTCATATGCTTTGCTGCGCTTTGCCATGCTGCTGTTTCTCCTTGTGCAGTTGTGGTCTGCGGACCGCGCTGGGCCCTGCCACAAGTTGGTCATCCGACTGATATATCCGGATTCCAACATTTCAATGTTTCAGTGGTGCCGGTTTCCCGGCGGTGGAAGGCTGTTTAGCCTTCGACGGTGATACCCATGGAGCGGGCGGTACCGGCGATGATCTTCGCTGCGCCTTCGAGGCTGGTGGCGTTGAGGTCTTCCATCTTGGTGGTGGCGATCTCGTTGACCTGGGCCTGGGTCAGCTTGGCAACCTTGACGGTGTGCGGGGTGGGTGAACCCTTGGCAACGCCGGCAGCCTTCTTGATGAGCTCCGCGGCCGGCGGAGTCTTGGTGATGAACGTGAATGAACGGTCTTCGTAAACCGTGATTTCCACGGGGATGACGTTTCCGCGCTGGGCTTCTGTGGCAGCGTTGTACGCCTTGCAGAATTCCATGATGTTGACACCGTGCTGGCCAAGCGCAGGACCGATCGGCGGGGCCGGGTTAGCGGCGCCTGCCTGGATCTGCAGCTTGATGAGGCCGGTGACCTTCTTCTTGGGAGCCAATGTAAGGTCCTTCTCTCAATATCTTCCTGGGACACAGGAGCGTGCCTCAGGTTGTTGGCCGCCATGGCGAGGCGGCCGGCCGTTCCGGGGCTGCTAAGCGGGCAGTCCGGAACGAATTCTGTGCTGGTTACTAGATCTTGCTGACCTGGTTGAACGCCAGGGTAACCGGGGTTTCGCGCTCGAAGATGGATACCAGGACCACGAGGGTCTGGGATTCCACCTTGATCTCGGAGATCGTGGCAGGAAGGGTCTCGAACGGACCTTCCTTGACGATGACCGATTCGCCGACCTCGAAGTCGACGTCAACCGGGGCGGCAGCGTGCTTGACCGGCTTGCCCTTTTCGGCCTGCTCTTCTTCGAAGACCGGGGCCAGCATGGAGAAGACTTCGTCAAGGCGCAGCGGCACGGGGTTGTGGGCGTTGCCCACGAAGCCGGTGACGCCGGGGGTGTGGCGGACGGCGCCCCAGGAGGCATCCGTCAGGTCCATGCGGACCAGTACGTAGCCGGGGATGCGGACGCGGTTGATGACCTTGCGCTGAGCGTTCTTGATCTCAACGACCTCTTCCATGGGCACCTGGATCTCGAAGATGTAATCTTCCATGTCCAGGGTCTGGATGCGGGTCTCAAGGTTGGCCTTGACGCGGTTTTCGTAACCGGCGTAGGAGTGGATGACGTACCAGTCACCCTCCTGGCGGCGCAGTTTGGCCTTGAATTCGTCGGCGGGGTCTACCTCAGCCTTTGCGGCCGCGGCGGCGAGAGCGTCAGCATCCTCGTCGTCGGTTTCTGCATCGTCCTCGGAAAGTTCGCCGTCAACGGCGTCGCTCTCTGAGTCGTCATCCTCTGCGGCGGCATCCGCGGCAGCGTCAGAATCGTCGTCGGAATCGGCGTCGGCGGATTCGGGCGCAGCGGACTCAACCTCGGACTCTTCACTGGCTTCAGCCGTGTTGTCCGTGGACTCTTCCAGCTCAGTCTCGGTTTCCTCGAGCTCCTGCTCAGACACTTGGTCTCCTGCTTCCTTCATTGCCTAACATGCCTATTTAAATGGCTCAATTCCGCACACCAAGCGGCTTCCCTTTCCGGTTACCCGGATCGGGGCCACACGGCCTACGGACAATTCGCCCTTAGCGGTCCCAGGGAGCAATCCCGCCGAAGACCCAGCCGACAACGGATCCAAAACCGATGTCCAGCAGGCTGACGATGACCATCATGATGGCCACGAACACCAGCACCACGAGCGTGTAATTGATCAGTTCCTTGCGGGTTGGTGCTACAACCTTCTTCAGTTCGCCGATAACCTGGCGGACGAAGAGTGCAATGCGAGCGAAGAAGTTTGCCTTGGCGGCCTTCTTAGCTGGGCGGCCCTTGGAGCTGCTGGCAGCTGTTTCGGTCACCTGGTCCTCACTCATCTTTGCAATGTTGGATTACCCGGTCCTGATCAGAACCATGGTTGCTGCGCGTGCCCCGGCTTCACGCCGGGGCAGCTTGCGCAGGGCAGACAGGACTCGAACCTGCAACCTGCGGTTTTGGAGACCGCTGCGCTACCAATTGCGCCACTACCCTATGGATCAAAAACCGGAATCATGCGTTATCCGTCAGCTTTCACTGGGGCGCACGCCATCATCCGTGTTTTCAACACCGGAGAACCAGTCTACGCAACAACTACGTGTACGTCGAACCAGCCTCGTTCCGGGCCCTTCGTGTTGCACTTTATGGCTGTCCTGGCCTGCAGTCACATCCACGCCGGCAATCCGAACGATCCGCTGAACAGCATAGAGTAGATCACGTCGAATTCCACCATTCAGCCTCCGGGCTGCAAGCGAAGAACGGACCTGCCATGTCTGCCGCCCGCGTTTCCCAGCGCATATCCGCCATTGCCGAATCCGCAACCCTGGCAGTTGATGCCAAGGCCAAGGCGCTGAAGGCAGCCGGGCGTCCGGTTATTGGATTCGGTGCCGGCGAGCCGGATTTCCCCACCCCCGAGTACATCGTCAAGGCCGCCATCGAGGCCGCGGGCCAGCCCAAGTACCACCGCTACTCCCCCGCCGGTGGCCTGCCCGAGCTCAAGAAAGCCATCGCCGAGAAGACCCTGCGCGATTCCGGTTACGCTGCGGAGGCGTCCCAGGTGCTGGTGACCAACGGCGGCAAGCAGGCCGTCTACAACACGTTCGCCACCCTGCTTGATCCGGGCGACGAGGTCATCATGCCCACGCCGTTCTGGACCACCTACCCGGAGGCCATCCGGCTCGCCGGCGGTGTTCCCGTTGAGGTCTTCGCCGGTCCGGAGCAGGAGTACCTGGTCACGGTTGACCAGCTGGAAGCCGCCGTCACCGACCGGACCAAGGTCCTGCTGTTCGTGTCGCCGTCCAACCCCACAGGCGCTGTGTATTCGCCTGAGCAGGTGGCTGAAATCGGTAAATGGGCCGCCGCTAAGGGCCTCTGGGTGGTCACCGACGAGATCTACGAGCACCTGACCTACGACGGCGTGCCCTTCACCTCCATCGCCACGGCCGCCCCGGAACTGGGTGACAAAGTGGTAATCCTCAACGGCGTTGCCAAGACCTACGCCATGACCGGTTGGCGCGTGGGCTGGATGATCGGCCCGGCCGATGTCATCAAGGCCGCCACCAACCTGCAGTCGCACGCCACCTCAAACGTCTCGAACATCATGCAGATCGCCGCCCTCGCTGCGGTCTCCGGCCCACTGACCGCCGTCGACGAAATGAAGGTCGCCTTCGACCGCCGCCGCAAGGCGATCGTCGCAGGACTCAATGCCATTGAAGGCGTGGAATGCCCGACGCCGAAGGGTGCCTTCTACGTCTACGCGGACGTCCGCGGGCTGCTGGGGAAGGAATTCCCGACGGCGGCAGGCACCGCGACGCCGTCGACCTCCGCTGAGCTGGCGGCCCTGATCCTCGACGAGGTCGAGGTAGCGGTTGTGCCCGGCGAGGCCTTCGGCCCCTCCGGCTACCTGCGGCTCTCCTACGCTCTCGGCGATGACGACCTCGCCACGGGTGTGGCGCGGCTCCAGGAGTTCCTCGGCAAGGCCCGGTA
>NZ_QAIQ01000377.1:806-3910 GCF_003061105.1 Arthrobacter sp. HMWF013 | reverse complement strand
TGCGCTTGGCCGGGAGCCACGCCCACGACCGTCGCCCTGTCGCCAGAACATAGAGGCCAGTCAGTGCAGCCGTGATGGCCAGGAAGATGAGGGCGCCCCCAATGCCTCCGCCGATAGCCCCGATCACCATAAACAGTGCCGTAATGCCCCCGACAATAAGGGTGGAAGAGCGGGGTTTCCGCGGCGGTCTCGCTGCCGGCCCCGAAGCGTACGCAGATGAACCCAGAAGGGTTTCAAAGTCCGACAAATTTTCCCCCAAAAAAATAAAGGCCCGGCAATCAGCCGGGCCTTTTCTCCGTCGACAATTGTTTCTCCCGGCAGTCTATTTATAAGAAGCCTGGCGGATGCTAGATTTGTGGGATCTTTGGGTAAGGCTGAGTATTCCTTGATCCGATCTTGAGCCTGCATTCCAAAAAGCGGCACCACACGGTCATAATTGTGAAGTTTGAAGGTGCCGGCTATCAGGCTGGCTCCTGCTGCGCTGATGTGCCGGGGTCACGTGGCGCCCCGTTCTCCCCCGCCTTCGACAGCGTGAATATCCCGTAGCGCATTGCACCGGTGCGGTAGGCCAGGATCAGGCGGGGGAAGCTCAGAATGAAAATGCGGTTGCGTGCGCCAAGGGCGAGGCGACGGGTCTCGGGATCAACGAGCAGGGCCTTCACCAGCAGACGGGCGCAGATGGACCATGTGCGCGCGACGCGGCGGCTGACATCCTCATAGCCATCTATGGCAAAGCCCGCCTCAACAGCCATCGCCTCATACTCCCCGCGCGTGCCCATCGAGGGCAGGCGCCCTTCGCGGCAGATCGGCTCGAGCAGGTGGCGAACCGTCCAACCGCTGGCATCAGTCTCGGCGAGCCACGCGCAGACGACGAAGCGGCCGCCCGGCGACAGCACGCGATGCGCCTCGGCGAAGAACCTCGGCTTGTCGACCATGTGCTCGCTCGACTCAATCGCCCACGCGGCGGTGGCCAAGGCATCGGGCAGCCCGTTGACCAGCCAGTCGCGGAGCTGGATGTCCACATCGGGTACGGGATGCGCGGCGGCATAGTGGGCCTGCTCAGCGGAGAGCGTGACGCCGGTAACCCGGACCCTGCGTGTCACCGCGAGCTGCCTTGCGGTGGAACCATAGCCGCAGCCGATGTCGACGCACGCCTCGCCTGGCATAAGGCGCAACCGATCACCGACGGTGTCGGCTAGCGCCTCGACGGCCTCCGCGGGCGTCTCGCGACCCGTCGCCCAAAGCCCGTGATGGACATGCTCACCCCACACCCGACGATAGATCGGATCGAGCTCGTCGTAGTGGTCCGCGACCGCCGCGGCGTTCTGGGAAATATTGGGGACGATCACGCCATCAGTCCTTACGACTAAGTGATGGTGTATCCGTTTGGGTTCAGGTTGATGATGCCGCCCTGATAGTTCTGGGCCACGCCTCCATTGGCTGTGGCGTATTCCTCGCTGGTGGGGTAGCCGAGGCGGCCTGTCTCATACCCGGTGGAGGCCCAGATGGTTCGGATGCCGCCAACGGAGAGGTGCGCCCCTGATGCCGGCGAGTACATGATCGCGCCGCCCTGGTAGTTCTGGAACACCCCGCCGTCCCTGAGCCCGCCCACTTCGTCGCTGACCGGGTATCCGAGCCTGCCGTTTTCGTACCCGGTCTCGGCCCACCTGCCACGGATCGCCCCCACAGAAATGTGGGCCCCGGTTGCGGGCGAGTACATGATCGTGCCGCCCTGGTAGTTCTGGAACACCCCGCCGTCCCTGAGCCCGCCCACTTCATCGGTGACCGGATATCCGAGCCTGCCGTTTTCGAACCCTGTCTCCGCCCACTTGCCACGGATCGCCCCCAGGGAGACGTGCGCCCCTGTGGCTGGCGAGTAAAGGATGCAGCCGCGTTGAAAGCACTGGAACCCGCCGTTGTCCTTGAGGCCGTACACCTCTGCCGTGGTGGCTGCCCCCAGGGCACCATTCAGCGACGCTGCCTTAACCGCAATGGGACTCGTAGTCGACGTATCGGGCGGCGGCGGGGTGCCCGGACCGGGGTTTCCTCCCCCGCCCGCTGCTCCTATTTGACGCGGGTCAAAAGTGGTATCCACAAGCAGCCGGGGGCTGAAAGCATCGGCAATTCGCTGCCAGGAAACAAGCTTGTGATTTTGGTTGCCACTGTTGCCGTTGCCCGCGTTGGTGTTGTTGTGGTCCTGGCTGGTGAAAAGTCCAGCGGGATAGGAAGGTCCGAGCGGGAAATTGTTGACATCGATCCCGTCTTGACCATTAACACCGTCGACGCCGCCTCCATCGGTGATCTTGAAGGAGCCGACATAGGCGTTATCTCCGCGGTTGTAGATCACGAAGTTGGATCCACCCTGGCTCGACACGATCAGATAGCCGGCCCCCTGCCGGCCATAATAGATGGCGGTGTTCTTGACGTTCTCCACTATTCGTCCGCCGGTTGCCACGGTACGGTCCACGAGTGACCGGGTTGACCCGTCCCCCGGCTCAGCCCCGTACCGCCACACGCCAACTTTCTCCTCGGACACATAGACGCGCTGCAGCTCATCATCTGCAGAAATACCTTCTGAGCTGTCGCCGTTGTCGAAAGAACGCACGGCAGTCCCTCGAACCGATCCAGTGGAGCCGTTCAGTTCAAACTGGGAAATCACATTCGTATTGAAGTCATGCACAAAGGCGTAATACTTCCCGGAGACCGGTGAATGGTACATTCCGAAGCCGCGGGGCCTGCCTGGAGTGCTGATGCGCCCCACCTCTGTCAGGGACCGATCTGCGACGTTCACCTTGTAGAACCGGACGCCGGTCGACTCCACATTCCTCTCCGTCACCCCGACGAGGGCGATGCGCTCAGCCCCCAACGGAAAGTTGTAGCGGAGATCAACGTTGTTCATACTGCCGTGCAGGTAGAAATGTAGCTGGCGCCCCGCCAGGTCGTAGACCCCTACGCCTCCGGTAGTTAATTTGTCCGTACCGATCACCACGCTCTGCGACGGATCCGTGGGATGTATCCAGACCGCGGTGTCGTCCGCCGCGTCACCGGAGCTCGGAACGGATGCTGTCTCCGCCGACGGAATCACGAGGACGTCCGCGGCATGC
>NZ_QAIQ01000377.1:0-796 GCF_003061105.1 Arthrobacter sp. HMWF013 | reverse complement strand
ATGCTTGCGAGGGCGGCAGCTAAAACCGCCACAAGCAGGAACCGGAGCAGCGTGGGAGCCTGGCGCAAAGATCCGCCAGCCGCCTGAGTGCGCCGAACACTAACACTGTGAGCCATGGAATTCCTATCCGTCGGCCGGCGCGCTGCACAAAGGCACCGGACGTCCGCTACGGATGCCCCCAGCAACATTCAGCGTCGTAGATGCATCCTATCCGCGGCCGGACCAGCCCAGAATAAGGACCGGTACCCGAATATCGGCCGGCACTACTTGATTTTCTGCACCCGGTACTTGGTTTGTCTCAATTGTGGAAGGAATAACGAGGGCCGTCTTTTCCGTACATAGGCATTAGGGGCATCGATTAGGGGGTGCCCGGGATTGTTTTGGATGCCCTGAGCAATGACAATGAACCATCTGGGAATTGGCGCTGGCATTCAACCCTGGGGAGCGAAATTGAATAATTATCCATTTTTCCGCGGAGGCGAGCGTGGCAGTAGTGCCAGGACTTCCGTGCTTTTCCTCAAGCGAGGCGTTGATCCCTTGGGTGGTCCGCCTCCGCGCCGGTGGCCCAATCTGCGGCTCCACGCACTTCTGACCGCACTGCTTGTAACGCTGGCATTTTTCGTGGTTCCCGTTGCGGCGTCGGCGGCTGAGGGTGATATCGGGGTTGAGGGTCCGTCGCATTCGGGGACCGGGACGCCGACCGGCACAAAGCGCGCAACGAGTGCGTTGTGGTTCAACGACGGCTTCTGGTGGGGGAACCTGTGGGACACCGCCAGCTCGGATTTCCATATCTTCC
>NZ_QAIQ01000035.1:3382-8114 GCF_003061105.1 Arthrobacter sp. HMWF013 | reverse complement strand
CCGCACGCCCTGCGCAAGATTGAGCAGGGCGTGCGGATCGCGCCGCTCCCGCAGGAGCAGAAACTGGTCAACACCTCACACCTAATGATCGCCAACCCGTTCCGCGGCGGAGGAATGACCAGGCTCTTCGCCACGCACCCGCCCATGCAGGACCGGATCGCCCGGCTCGAACGGATGGCAGGCCGCCCGCTGAACTAGCGCGCCGGCGTCGTACTTCCTGCGCTAGCTGCGGAAGTTGACGAACTGCAGGTCGGCCTCGTCGAAGTCCTTCAGCAGTGCCATCACGGACTGCAGGTCATCGCGGGACTTGGACGAGACACGGAGTTCGTCGCCCTGGATCTGGGACTTCACGCCCTTGGGGCCTTCGTCGCGGATGAGCTTGTTGATCTTCTTGGCCAGATCCTGCTCGATGCCTTCCTTGATGGAGGCCTCCAGGCGGAATTCCTTGCCGGACGCGTACGGCTCGCCGGTGTCCAGCGACTTCAGCGAGATGCCGCGGCGGATCAGCTTGGACTGGAGTACGTCCAGGACCGCCAGGACGCGTTCTTCGGAGTTGGCCTTCATCAGGATCTTCTCGCCGCTGAAATCGACCTCGGCCCCAACACCCTTGAAGTCGTAACGCTGCACCAGTTCCTTCTGCGCCTGGTTCAGGGCGTTGGCTACTTCCTGCTTGTCCACTTTGCTTACGACGTCGAACGTTGACTCGCCTGCCATGACTCTCCTTACGTTGATGGGTACCCTGACATGCCTCTGCAGGGCGGGGATCTCTGTATTCCAGCCTAATACGGATCCGCTGCAGCGCCGTGGTGGATTCGGTGCTGTTGCGGATTCACAGTTCCCTCATAGCGGACGCCCGGCGGGAACGAAGCCGGGCCCGGGAGAGTTGAAGGAGTTGAAAAGCAGGTCGAAAGGGAATGCAATGCACCGCAACGCCGTCCGTTATGTCACCCGAACCACCTCTGCCGCGGCCGGAGCCGTTGCCACCGCAGCCACATCCGTTGCCGCAGCCGCGATCGCCGCCTCCATCATTTTCAGCCCGGTTCCGGATGCCTCTGCCCGCATGGACGGCGTGAGCGAGGACCTGCTGCGGGCTGTCCAGCTCAACCAGATCACCGAGGAGCAGGCCGTGAAGTTCGAGGCCAGGCTGGCCGGACGGATTCTCGGCGACGCCTGATTCCCCCCCCTGTTCCGCGGAATTCCAAGGCTTTTCGGGCCCATTCCCACCGCCCGCGGCCCCGATTCGATTCTTCGGCAGAAGTTCTGTAAAGTTGTCTTGCCCGCGGTTACTGGAAGCGGAACGGCCCGGAAACGGACGTTCTGAACACTGCAGCCGGGGGTGATCTTCTTTTGAAGTTCGGCAGATTACCCGAGCGGCCAAAGGGGGCTGACTGTAAATCAGCTGGCAACGCCTACGGGGGTTCGAATCCCTCATCTGCCACCCAATGAAAAGGCTCCGGAACCACCAGGTTCCGGAGCTTTTTTGTGCCCCGGCACTACACGTCCTGCCGGCCCCGGTACTCGTGCCTGGCCAGCCCCCGGCACTGCCCGCCTGACGGTCTATTCCCCGCGGCGGTACCGGGAGAATAGTCCGAAGAGCGGGGAAAAGCTGCGCGGCCGGGTGCCCGGAATCCGTCGTCGACATCGGAGTGGGGCCCGGCGTAGGCTGGCAGCATCGGCGCATGTGCCCCGGTACCCCGCGTCGATACCTCAATCGATGAAGGAGGACCAATGAGTGCTGTACGTGAATTCATGACTACCGATGCAAGGTGTATCAAGGAAAACCAGTCTCTCGTAGATGCCGCCAAGATGATGCAGGATCTGGACTGCGGATCGCTGCCGATCTGTGGTGATGACGGCAAGTTGAAGGGCATGATCACTGACCGTGACATCGTGCTCAAGTGCGTTGCTGCCGGCCGCGACCCGCGCGAAGTGCTGGCCCGCGACCTCGCCTCGGGCAAGCCGCATTGGGTGGACGCGGACGCGAGCGTTGACGCCGCCATTGAGATTATGGAGAAGTACCAGATCCGCCGGCTGCCGGTTATCGCCGACCACCGGCTCGTGGGGATCATCAGCCAGGGTGACATCGCCCGCAACTACTCGGAAGAGAAAGTGGGCGAGCTGGTCGAGCACATTTCCGAACGCCATCCTATGTAGTAGCCGCGCACTTCGGAATCACGCAGTCGCACCAAAACCAGCGCCACGGAGTCCGCTCCGTGGCGCTGGTCTGTGCCGGCAGTCTTGCGTCAGTTCAGCGCGATCAGCAGCATCTGGCTGGTGCCGGGGATGCAGGTCTGCAGGATCGCCCGGGGGAAACCGCCAAAAACCCGAATGACATCGTTGGTGGTTCCCGGGTTCGGTACCTGGCCACGCGCCGTCGCGGTGTATGTCCCGTAGCCGGGGATGCTGACCGTTTCGCCCACGCCGATTCCGGAGAAGCGGGCCCAGCCACCACAGAAATCGTGCTCGGTGATGAAGAGCGAGTAGCCGTCGTTGGGTGTGTAGTGGATCGGCCCGATGCAGGCGTCCACCATGGATTGTCCGCCGGCACCTGCCACATAAATGGTCCGGACCGCGGGTGCGGCCTGGATCATCGGCGCCGGGGCGGGAGCCGGTGCGGGTGCAGCAGCAACCGGTGCCGCCACCGCAGCGGCCGGAGCAGGCGCGGGAGCCGCGACGGCGGGCCCGGTCAGCTTCAGGGTCTGCCCGGGGACAATGATGCTGTACATGCCCAAACCGTTGGCGGCGAGCATGGCGTTCATGTCCACGCCGTACCTGGCCGCGATCCCGCCCACGGTGTCGCCCGGGGCCACGGTGTAGAGGTTCGTGTCGGCGGGCGGAGCCGGCGCGGGTTCAGGGGCAGGCTGCGGGGCCGGGGCCGGAGGAGCAGCAACTGTTGCCTCCGCAGGCGCAGCAGGCTGGGCAGAGTCAGCCTGCAGCGTGCCAACGTACGGGTCGTCCAAAGGCACCGCAACCAAAGGCCTGGCGACGCCCACAACTGGCGCAACCGCCGTCGTGATTGCCTCCGCGGGCGGCGGTACCTGGACGGTGGGCGGCGGTCCGGACAGGACCCCCACCCCCACGGCCGAGACCACGGCCGCAATGGCCATCCCGGCCCACAGCCGGTGACTGACGTGATTGCGGCCCGGCGTGAGGTCTGCCCGGGGGATATCGGTTTCGAAGTTTCGGTGGGGTGGTTCGGTCGAATTAACGGTCAACTGATTCATGGGTGGCCCATCGCAGGTCGGCCCCGCCAACAGCACCGCGGTCTATCATCCGCTCAAATGCCACATTGCAGGACGGATCGGGAGTGATGCGCTAACGCGGTCCCGGCCGTGACCGGACCGCGCACGGATGCGCACGATGGGAGTCGCCCGCATACCCAGAAGATACGGAAACTCCGCTATGAAGCGGCATCATCCACCCCAGCTCGGAGGATGCGCCGGCAACTTATTCAGCCCTAGGAACTCCGAGTCTAGGAAACGGGAAAGGGTGCGGCACGAGTAGGAGTTACCCGACTTTCTCCGCGGATACTTGGCGCGGCCGCCGTTTCGTACCTCAACTTTTCAAGGAGGACTACCTGCGCACCGCAGGTCAGAGGCTGCGGCGTTCCTTCAACGCTGCGGTCCCGCGCAGTTCGGCGATCTCGCGCCGCAGTTCGGCGATCTCCTGGACAAGTTCACCCAGTTCAGCCCGGACAGGTTCCTCTGCCGTTTCGGTGGCCTCTTCAACGGATTCTTCCACGCGCTGGACGAGCCAGGAGGCGATCGAGGCGGTGACCACACCCAGGACGGCGATGCCGCTCATCATGAGCGCCCCGGCCACCATCCGGCCGATCGGTGTAACGGGGTACATGTCGCCATAGCCCACGGTGGTGATGGTGGTAATGGCCCACCAGACGGCGTCGCCGAACGTCAGGATCTTGGCATCCGGGGCGGACTGCTCAACGTCCAGCACCGCTAACGCCCCCACAAAGACCAGCAGCGCGGCTGATCCGGCCACATATGTGACAACGCGGCCCCTGAGGGTTTCACCGATGGTGCGGTGCAGGACGGACAGCAGAGTGACCAGGCGGAGCAGCCTCAGCGGCCGGAAAAACGGCAGTGCCACAATCAGCAGCTCATGCAGGTTGAAGAGAAACCACCGGCGGCGGTCCGCTGCCAGCCAGAGGTTGGCGGCGTAGTCCAGGGCGAAGATGCCCCAGGTCAGCCACATCACGGTTTCAAGCCACTCTGCGCCGGCGCCCTCAACCCGGCCGATCACCTGCCAGGCGTAGGCCGCCAGGAATACCAGGGCTGTGCCCATCAGCGGCCACTCAGCCAGGTCCCGGTAGCGTTGTTGCGTCATGGCCAGAATCCTACGCGGCCGGCGCGCCACAGGGTTGGCGACCAAGTTACCGGCGGGTAACATGAGGGGATGCACCTCCTCCTCCGAACGCTCCTGATGCTTGTCACCTCAGCCCGACGTTCACCGCTGACCATCTGGGACACCTCGTCCCTGCCGCTGAAGGTCCTGCCCACGGACATTGATATCGCCATGCACGTCAACAACGGCATGTACTTTTCCCTGATGGACCTGGGCCGGTTCGACCTCATGGTGCGCAGCGGCGTCTGGAAAACCATGCGCCGGCGCGGCTGGAGCCCGGTGGCGGCGGGGGAGACCATCGCCTTCCGCAAGTCGCTGCAGCTGTGGCAGAAGTACACGATTGAAACCAGGATCATCGGCCTGGACGCCA
>NZ_QAIQ01000035.1:0-3372 GCF_003061105.1 Arthrobacter sp. HMWF013 | reverse complement strand
GAGCAGCGCATGGTGGCCGACGGCGAGATCTACGCCCGCGCGTACATCGCCACCCGCCTGGTCAGCAAGGGCAAACCCGTCAGCCAGGAGGAGATTTTGCGTGAGTTCGGCCAGCCGCCGGCGGGCCTTGAGCTCCCTGAATGGATCCACGAATGGCGCGAAACGAACGCCCTCCCCGGCAGCCGGACGCCGGCCCCGCACGTGTGGGAAACCGTGGGTTGACGGCCGGCGGCCAGGCTCGCAGACGCCCCCTGTACACGGACTTTCGTCCTTATTCCCGATGACGCGGGAAGCGAACAGCGGACCCCTGGCCGCGACATCCGCGGCACGCTCGCGTACCGTTGAAGCCATGGCTACCGTAGATATCACAGGTGAACAGTTCGCATCGACCATCGAGGGCAATGACATAGTCCTGGTGGATTTCTGGGCTGAGTGGTGCGGTCCGTGCAAGCAGTTTGGGCCCACCTACAAGGCAGTTTCGGAGAAGCACGCCGACGTCCTGTTCGCGAAGGTGGACACCGAGGCCGAGCAGCAGCTCGCCGCCGAGGCCGGAATTACGTCCATCCCCACGCTGATGGCCTTCCGCGAAAAAGTCCTGGTGTTCTCCCAGCCCGGCGCCCTGAACGCCCAGCAGCTCGAACAGGTGGTTGACGCGGTCAAGGCCCTGGACATGGACGAGGTCCACGCCCACGTGGCGCGCTCGCAGGCGGAAGCCACTGCAGCTGCCGGCACGTCCGCCGGTCCGCAGGACGGCACGCAGATCCCGGACGCCTGACCCGCCCTTAACTCCAACGCGGGGTCACTTTCCGCCCAATAACTTCGGTTGTTCGGGCGAAAAGTGACCCCGCGTTGTTGTTCGCGGACGGCTAGATGCGCTCCACCTTGACCGGTTCGGCCAGCAGGGCGCTCAGCGACTCGTTCAGGTCCTGGACGGCTGTGCCCTTGGAGTGCTTTTCCAGATCCTCTTCCGACGCCCACTGCTCGGTCAGAACCAGCTTCTCCTCCGTGGCCTCGGTCAGCTCGTACCGGATGCAGCCCGGCTCATTCACCACCTCGTCGATGGCGATTTCCAGGGCGAGCTTCACGCGGAAGAACTCGCCCTCGTTGGGGATGAACGTGGCTTTTAGGTCAATGGGTGTGGTCATGGATTTCACAATACCGGGCAGCCCAGGGTGTAGCGTGCCTTCATGCGCGCTTACACAGCCGGGGACACTGACGTCCCGTTGCTCGAAGAGACCATCGGTGCGAACTTCGAGCGGGCGGTGGCCGGATTCCCCTTCCATGACGCGCTGATCGAGGCGGCGGCAGTTCCGGGCGCTGACGCACGCCGCTGGAGCTACACCAAAATGAACGACGACGTCGATCGCCTCGCGCGTGCGCTCCTCGCCTTGGGCGTTGCCAAGGGTGACCGGGTGGGCATCTGGAGCCCGAACTGTGCGGAATGGACCATCCTGCAGTACGCCACCGCCAAGGCCGGCGCCATCCTGGTGAACGTGAACCCGGCCTACCGGAGCCACGAGCTGGAGTTTGTGGTGCGGCAGAACGGCATGCGGATGCTGGTGGCTGCGCCGTCGGACCGCACTGCCGATTACGTGGGGATGGCACGTCAGGCGCTGGCAACCTGCCCGGACCTCCGCGAACTGGTTTTCCTGCCGGACTCCGGAACGGAGGGGCTCGACGCCGGCGTCCCCCAACGTGACGAAGAACTGACGTACGCCGAGCTGCTCAAGAGGGCTGACGACGTCGGGCATTCCGGCCTCAAGACGCGGATGGCTGAACTGGATCCGCACGACCCCATCAACCTGCAGTACACCTCCGGGACCACCGGCTTTCCCAAAGGTGCCACGCTGACGCACCACAACATCCTGAACAACGGGTACTCGATCGGCGAACTGCTCGGCTACACGGAGCATGACCGCGTGGTCATCCCGGTGCCGTTCTACCACTGCTTTGGGATGGTGATCGGGAACCTTGCGGCGCTCAGCCACGGCGCCGCCACCATCATTCCCGGCCGCGGCTTCAACCCGGCCGCAGCGCTGGAAGCGGTCCAGGACTTCGGCGGAACCTCCCTCTACGGCGTCCCCACCATGTTCATAGCCGAGCTGGCACTGCCTGACTTCGCCTCCTACGACCTTTCAACGCTCCGGACCGGCGTCATGGCGGGCTCGCTGTGCCCCATCGAGGTGATGAACCGGGTCATTTCCGGGATGAACATGAAGGATGTGGCCATCTGCTACGGCATGACAGAGACCTCGCCCGTGTCCACGATGACCCGCAAGGGCGACACGCTCCAGCAGCGAACGGAGACAGTGGGCCGCACCATGCCGCAGCTGGAAAGCCGGGTTGTGGATCCGGGCACGGGCGAGGTACTGGAGCGCGGCCGGATCGGCGAGCTGTGCACCCGCGGCTACGCGGTGATGCAGGGCTACTGGGACCAGCCCGACAAGACTGCGGAGGCCATTGATGCTGACGGCTGGATGCACACCGGGGATCTCGCCCGGATGGACGCGGACGGCTATGTGGTGATCGAGGGCCGGATCAAGGACATGGTGATCCGCGGCGGCGAGAACATCTATCCGCGCGAGGTCGAGGAGTTCCTGTTCAGCCACCCCTCGATCCAGGATGTGCAGGTGATCGGCGTGCCGGATGCCAGGTACGGAGAGGAGCTGATGGCCTGCATCATCCTCAAGCCTGGGGCGGAACCGCTGGACGCCGCCGCCGTCGCCGAGTTCTGCCGCGGCCAGCTGGCCCACTACAAGATCCCGCGGTACGTGGACATCCGCGAAAGTTTCCCCATGACGGTTTCGGGGAAGATCCGCAAGGTGGAGATGCGCGAGGAAGCGGTGGCCCGGCTCGGCCTCTGACCACCAAAGCAACGCGGGGTCACTCCCGGCCCGATAATCGAGGTATATCGGGCGCGGAGTGACCCCGCGTTGCCTGGTCTGGGGTTGACCTGTGGATAACTTCTGAAGAGAATCCTGCCAGGGTGCAGACTGGGTGCCATGGTCACCGCGAAGCCACTTCCCGAGGAGCTCTCCAAGCTGCCATTCACGGTCTACCAGGCACGCGCCCTGGATGTTGCACCCAACCGCCTGCGGGCCAAGGACCTTATGGGGGCAGGGCGGCTGATCCGGACGCACGTGGGACAGGACCTTTCCTTGGTGGACCGGGCCCGGGTGCTCTGCGCTGCCACTCCGGACGCCTGGTTGTCCCACGAGACAGCGGCCGCTTTCTTCGACCTGGGCCTTCCTCCCTGGCTGAGCCAGGAGCCGCGCTTCCACCTCAGCAAGCCGCACGGATTGCCCAGGGTGCGGCGGGCCGGCGTCGTCGGTCACCGGGTGCACGTGATTCCTGGCGAAGTCGTGGAGATAG
>NZ_QAIQ01000376.1 GCF_003061105.1 Arthrobacter sp. HMWF013 | reverse complement strand
CCGGCAGGCTGCACCGCCACTATTCACCTGCCGGACGGTTCCGATGCTGTGGAGGTGGGGTCCGGCGCGCATTCCTTCGTTTGTGACTTCCGGCCGGCCGAGGGCGGCGGCGCTGCCGGTGCTGAGGGCCCGGCAGGTGCCGTCCGCGGTGAGCCCGAGCCGGTCCTTCAGCCATGAGTCTGGATCCGGAGCTGGCCGTCCTGATGGAGCACGTGGCAGAGGCGGCATCGTTTGCCGAGCTGCTCGCTGATCCGTCCGGCACCGACCGGCTGGAGGCTTTCAGCGGCGGCGGGTTGCCGTATTCGCAGCCCCATGTCCCCGTCCTCACGGTCAGTGCACCGGGCCCCAACGGACTCGTGCCCGTCCGGGTGTACGGCTCCGGGAGTCCGTTGCAGCCGGGCGGGACCGACGGCGGCGTCCCCGGCCTGGTGTGGCTGCACGGCGGCGGCTTTGCCGGCGGCGATCTGGACATGCGCGAGGCCGACCAGTTGGCGCGTGAACTGGTGGCGCGGACCGGCGGCGTCGTGTTTTCCGTGGATTACCGGCTGGCGCGGGCCGGAGTGCATTTCCCTGTGCCGCACGAGGATGTCCTCGCCGCCTGGCTCTGGGCGGCAGAGCGCGCACCGGATTTCGGGGTGCTTCCGGCGAAGCTGTGCATCGGCGGTGCCAGCGCGGGGGCAAACCTGGCGGTGGGGGCCGTGATGTACCTGAACGACGTCGGGAAACCGCTGCCGGCGAAGATACTCCTGGCCTATCCGCTCCTGCACGCGGCGCTGCCTCCCGCGGACGACCCTTCCGGCGTTCTGTCCGGTCTTCCCCGGATCCTGCGTTTCTCTGCTGACGACTGCAGCGCCATGCTGGAGAACTACATTGGTGGTCCGGTGGCCATGGCCTCCTCCTACGCCGTGCCCGGAAACGCGGATCCGTCCGGGCTGCCGCCCGCTGCCATCCTGGCGTCGGAGTACGACGATCTGCGCCCCTCCGCGGAGCTTTACGCGGACAGCCTTCGCCATGCCGGCATTCCCGTGGAATACCGGTTGGAGAGCGGTGCCACCCATGGCTATCTCAACCATTCAGCGGCTATGGGCGTGGTCCAGCGGGGTTTGTCCTTCCTGTCCACGGAACTGGCGACGGCGAAGCCATTTCAATGATTGGAATAGGCTGTTCAGGTCCGGCCGCGGATCCGACAGTCTTGGAGTAACAGGCCGGGACATCGAGGATCCGGACGCAGAAACGGGCAGAAGACACAAAGGGAGTCAACGATGACGGAAGGTCGCGTGTTAAGGGGCGTGGAGTTCGCCCGTGCCGGCAACCACGGCTCCCGCCCGCTCCTGCTGGACCTCTACCTCCCGGCCGCGCAGGAGACCCTGCGTCCCGCCGTCGTGCATTTCCATGGCGGCGGCTGGCGGATGGGGGAGCGGTCCTCGTTGGGGCCTGTGTGTGATGGCTTCGGCCTGACCCCGTTCGAGGTCCTGACGGAGGCCGGCTTTGTGGTTGCCTCCGCTGACTACCGCCTGAGTTCCGAAGCACATTTCCCGGCCCAGCTGGACGATGCGCAGGCGGCGGTGGAATGGTTGCGGAGCCATGCTGCCGAGTACGGTGTTGATCCCGCGAAGATCTACGCGTGGGGTGACTCTGCCGGCGGACACCTGGCAAGCCTGGTGGGCCTCACCGGTGAACACCGCAGCAGCGTGGCCGCAGTCGCCGCCTGGTACCCGCCCACTGACCTGAATTCCATGGCGGAGCAGGCGCTGCCCAACGCCGTCTCACGGTCCAGCGATCCCGGCTCCCGTGAAGAGCTGCTGATCGGTGCGCCACTGGCCGGCAACCCGGACAAAGCCGCCGCTGCAAGCCCCATCACCTACGTTGGCGGAGGCGCCCCGCCCTTCCTCCTGGTGCACGGCACGGCAGACCGCTTCGTTCCGGCAGCCCAATCCGAATCCCTGGCAGCCCAGCTGAGGGACTCAGGGGCCGACGTCGAACTCCTCCTCATCGAAGGCGCCGACCATATGTGGTCCCTCCCCGATGGAAGCTCAGCCGCCGCCGAAAAGGCGCTGGCTGCCACCGTGTCGTTCTTCCAGCACCAATCCGGCCTCCCCTAGATTTTTCTGCTTCACTCCGCTTCGGCACAGCCCGCCATGGGTCTCATTGCCGTGCCCTCCTACCGATAACCGCCCCCGGGCGAACCTGAAAGGCCCTCCATGCAGTACATAGGCATTAACCACGACGGCGACACCTGGGTCGCAGCCCTGAACGGCACCCGGGTCTTCCCGCTGGCATCGGTCACGGATTTCTGGGCCGACGCGGCCGGCTGGCAGGACAAGGCTGTGGCCATCGTCGCCGACGCTGCTGCAGGCCGGGACAAGGCAGAGGTCACCGAAGTACCGCTGGTGCCGGCTTCTGCCCGTGTGATCTGCGTGGGGCTTAACTACAAGGCGCACGCAGCGGAAGGCAGCTACAAGGACCAGGACCTTCCGCCCTATCCCACCCTGTTTGGCCGTTGGACGGCCTCGCTGTCCGTGGGCCAGGTCCCAGTGCCCGTACCGCGCGGGGAAGCCGGCCTGGACTGGGAAGGCGAGGTTGCCGCCTACATCGGCGAGCGCGTTGAGTCGGCAGACGAGGCCGCCGCCGCCGACGCCGTCTTCGGCTACTCAACCTTTAACGACCTGACGGCGCGGCGCGCCCAGAAGCTGACGTCGCAGTGGACGCTGGGCAAGAACGGCGACTTCAGCGGCCCGCTGGGTCCGCTGGTCAGCCGCGACGAGGTGGGCGATCTCCGTGAGGGCCTCCAGGTGCGGACCCGCGTCAACGGCGCCGAGGTCCAGAACGGCAACACCCGGGACATGATCTTCTCCGTGCCGGCCATCATTTCCCTGATCAGCGAAACCTTCACGCTCCACCCCGGTGACGTGATCGCTACCGGAACCCCCGAAGGTGTCGGTTACGCACGGACTCCGCAGTGGCTCTTGCAGGAAGGGGACACAGTCGAGGTAGAAGTTGAGCGTCTTGGCACCCTGGTGACCCCCATCGGTGAACCCTCACTCCGGGCGAGGGCCTGATGGCTGCCGTCAATGAAGCCGGCCTGACGAACCTGCCGGCGGAGATCCCGGTCCTCATCTCCGGCGGCGGCCCCAGCGGACTGTTCCTGGCCCTGGATCTCGCCCACCGCGGGATCCGCAGCATCGTCATCGAGCCCCGCACGTCCATCGACCCGGAGCGGCCGCGTGCCAAGACCACCAACGCGCGCACCATGACCCACCTGCGGCGCCTCGGCCTGGCAACGGCGCTGCGCGAGGCGGCTCCGCTTCCGGTGGGGTTCGCGCAGGACATCATCTTCTGCACGTCTTTGACCGGCCACGAAGTCCGCCGCTTCGAAAACGCCTTCCAGCTCGAAACCGGCCGGTATGAACCCCAGCCGGAATGCGGGCAGCAGGTACCGCAGCCTGTCCTGGAGACCGTGCTTCGCGACGCAGTGGCGGCTTCTGCGTATGCCACACTGCTGACCGGTCTGCGCGTTGAAGACTATGTGGCTGCCGCTCCTGGCGCCGGCCATCAGGTGACCGTGGCCGATGCCGCGGGTGCCCGCCGCACCATACACTGCACGTTCCTGGTAGGGGCTGACGGCATTTCCTCCACCGTCCGCCGGGGCCTGGGGCTGCGGCTTGAAGGCGGCTCCGCGGCGCTGTCCAACATCAGCATCCTCTTCCGGTCCCGCGATCTCGCCGACACCATCAGCCTGGACCCCGCTGTCCAGTACTGGGTCCTCGGTCCCGGTACGGCGGGCATGGTGGGCCGGATGGACCTGGACCAGACATGGTGGGCCATCATCCAGGGCGTCGATGCTCAGGACGGCGGCTCGCCGGACCTCGATCCGATATCTCTCATCCGCACTCTGGTGGGGGCCGACGTCGAGGTTGACGTCATCGCCACCGACCCCTGGACTGCACGCATGCTCCTCGCCCCCTCCTACGGGCACGACGGCGTCTTCCTGGTGGGCGACGCCGCCCACCAGAATCCGCCCTGGGGTGGCCACGGCTTCAACACCTGCATCGGCGACGCCGCCAACCTCGCCTGGAAAATCGCCGCAGCCCTTGAGGGGTGGGCCGGCCCGGACCTGCTGGACAGCTACGAGCTGGAACGGCGCCCGGTGGCCGAGCGCACCATCGACGACGCCGCCACCAACGGCAAGGCGCTGGCCTATCACTTCGCGGATCCGGCCCTCGAGCTGGAAGGTGCGGACGGAGTTGCCGCCCGCGAACGCGCCCACGAGGCACTTGCGGTGAAACGGAGCGAGTTCGATTCCCTCGGGCTGGTCCTTGGCTACAACTACGCGGCGTCCCCGGCAGTAGTACCGGACGGTTCGCCCGTTCCCGCCGAAGATCCCATCCGCTACATCCCCTCTGCCAGTCCGGGGGCACTGCTGCCGCACGCGTGGCTGGACGGCCCGACGTCGGTCTACGACCTCTTGGGGGACGGCTTCACGCTGCTGGTGGACGCCGGCGCCCTGGCAGGTGCCGCCGTCGAAGACCGTTACGGCTCCGTCGTGGCTGCCGCAGCCGGGCAGCGGATTCCGCTGACAGTCGCCGCTGTGGCACCGGACGGGAATGGAGTACCGATGGCTGACCTGTGGGCCGCCGAGGCTGTCCTGGTCCGCCCGGACCAGCACGTGGCGTGGCGGGGGAGTGCCGCCGACGCAGCAGCCCAGGCCCTGCCCATCGCCGCGGGATGGTCCCGCAGGGAAACCTTGAAGAAACAGGAGAGCAGCCATGTCAGCGCCGTCGTTTCGTGATTTCCTTTTTCAGCCGGACCACCCCCGCGTAGCGGCCATTCGCGGTCTGGACGCCAGGACCTACGCGGAGGCGGCCAAGGACGATCCGTTCGCAGGACCGATGATCGAGGGCTGGACGAAGCTCTACCCCCAGCCCTTCACCGGGGTGACCAGCGACGGCGTCGTCCGCGAAGGCCTGTTCCCGCTCACCGGGGCCCGCCCCGGAGAGGAGGCGCCGACGTCGGACATGGTCGCCGCGGCCGAAAAGCTGCTCGCCCTCGCCTCACTGGAACAGGTCAGTCGCCTGAGCTACGCGGTCGGTGCGCCCGAGTGGCAGAGCTGGGCCAACCCCGAATTCATGCAGCACGATACCGGACTGCGGCTGGACGAACTGGATCCCGCTCTCCGCGACGCCGCACTGGCCGTCGTGGAAGCGAGCCTGAGTCCGGAGGGCTACGCGCTGGCCCGGAACCTGATGCGGATCAACGGCTTCCTTGGCGACCTGGTGGACCTGCCGTTGCTGATGAACGAGGACAGCTACAACTTTGCCCTCTATGGCGTCCCCTCCGAGACGGAACCGTGGGGCTGGCAATTGTTCGGCCACCACCTTGCCCTCAACTGCCTCGTGGCCGGCACCCAATTGGTGGTCACGCCGGCGTTCCTGGGCGCCGAGCCGGACATCATCGACGCCGGGCCCCACCAAGGTGTGAAGGTGTTCAAGGAACGCATCCAGTGGGCGCGTGGGCTGATGGCGGCGCTGCCGGACTCTTTGCGCCGGGACGCTGTGGTGTTCGAGCACATGCAGGACCCGGCCATGCCTGAGGGACGGATGCACCCGGGGGACGAACGGCACCTCGCCGGCTGCTTCCAGGACAACCGCGTCATTCCCTACGAAGGCATCCCTGTCAGTTCGATGCCTGCTGAAGCGCTGGCGTTCCTGGACAAGGTGGTGGACGACTCCATCGCCTACCTGCCGGCCGGGCCCCGCGCCGCCCGCCGCCGTGAAATCCAGGAGCACTACGCCGAAACCTGGTTCTCGTGGATCGGTGGCTGGCAGGGTGAGGATCCTTTCTACTTCCGCATCCAGAGCCCCGTGGTCATCCTGGAACTCGACCACCACACCGGCGTCTTCCTCGATAACGACACCCCGGCCCCGTTCCACATGCACACCGTGGTCCGGACCCCCAACGGCAACGACTACGGCCGCGCCCTGGTCAACCAGTTTCAGTCCCCTTAAACCAACGCGCTCAATCCCAGCAGAGCAACGCGGGGTCACTCCACGCCCAATAAATCGACTTTATCGGGCCGGGAGTGACCCCGCGTTGCTTTGGTTGGGTTAGGGACACCCCGTGTTGGGGTAGGGACCACCCCGCGTTGGGCTTAGGAACGAAGAATGGCCCGGATTTCCTTTCGGAAGTCCGGGCCATTCTGTTCTGGCGGGCCTTTTGGTGACCCCGGCAGCGCTAGGAGATTTCGAGGGCGGTGCGCCGCTGCGGCGGGGGTCCCACCACAGTGAGGTCCATCTCCGCCTGGGCCCGGCCGAAGCCTTCCATGTCCATGTACGGCGTGCCGCCTTCGGTGTACATGTAGTCCTCGGTGGGCTTGTTGAAGTACTCGAAGAACCCGTTGAAGACCGACGGCGTCAGGAAGCCCACCATCTGGGTGTTGTGCGAGTCCAGCGCGAACGAGTGGATGGTGCCGGCCGGGGCATGGACAAAGTCACCCTTGGTCAGCAGCATCTCGCGGCCGTTGGCGTACAGCCACATCCGGCCCTCGGTGCAGAGGAAGTTCTCCGTGTGCTCGGAGTGGAAGTGCAGCGGGATGTACGGGGACTTGGCGCCTTTGGTGTGAACGGCAAAGTAGTTCGACCCTGTGTTCGCCGGCCGGGAGAGGTAGGTGAAAATGGTCTGGTAGCTGGCCAGGCGTTCGCCTTCACCGGCGCTGAGGAAGTACGGACTCTGCACCGCGGGCAGTCCGGCGTTCTGCTGCAGAGTAGGCGTCACGCGCTCCACGTCAGGGAACGTGATGCCGAACTCGGCACCGACTTCGGCCTGCTCCCGGAGGCTGGCCTGGTGGCCGGCCCGGACGGGCGGAACGTGGGAGTCGATGGGGGTGCCCACGCGTTCGTAGTAGGCCTCCGCTCCACCGGGTGTCATCCAGTTCAGGAAGCGTGTGTAGTGGCTGGCCATCCGGTAGGCGTGGGGCGTTCCCGGCGGGATGACCACCGAATCGCCGGGGGTAAGAATGCGGCTTTCGCCGGGCAGCCAGACGTGGAGGATGCCATCGAAGACGTAAAGGGTCTTGTGCTCGATCCTGTGGGTGACGAAAGGAGATTCTGCCCCCATGCCGCCGGAAATGTAGGCCGCACTGAAGATCCCGCCGGTATCGGCTGCCCGGGCGATCACGGTCACCAGTTGGCCGTTGACCTCGTAGCGGGCGCCTTCCCCGGAAGCCATGTAGTAGGGGACGGCCTCGCCCGGCAGGGCGTTGGCCACGGGGAGTTGCTGGTTCATTTCCTCAACGCTGAGGGACATCGGTTCCTTCTTTCCTGTGCTTCGCCCGGATCGGGTCCTGCGAACCAGCATGGCTGATCCTCCAGCGGATGGTGAGCCGGAATTTCATTGGTTGAAAGCCTTGAGCCATTTGCTTGTGCAGGCCACTGCCCGTGATTCGAAGGAAGCTGTCTCAAAGCACGGATAGCCCGGTGCGCGGCCCACGCCGCGCACCGGGCTATCCCCAGGGATTCAGCGCTTGACGGCGTCGAGCTTGAGCATCTTGGCGATGACGCTGTCCAGCTCGGAGTCGTCGAAGATCTTCTTCCAGTCGTCCTTGATGATGGTGTCCTTGCCGTACTGGATGGCGATCTCGCACGCCTCGGAGAACGGGTTGGAGCCGCGCAGGGCGTTGGTGAGGGCGATCTGGACGTGGCCGAACAGCATGGCCTTGGCCGCCTCCTCCGGGACGCCTGCGGTGTGGACGGTCTCGTGCAGTGCCTCGTTGAGCAGCGTGCCGATCATGCAGGCAACGGTTTCCACGAGGGTGGGTTCGAGGATGGCCAGCTGCTTGACCGTGACCCAGTGGACATCGATGACGGGCGCGTAGATGATGCGGATGGTGGCCTCGGCGGCTGCTTTGGCCTCTTCCGGGGCGTCGTCGTCGATCGCGGCAACCACGTTCTGCGGGGCGCCTTCGCCGCCGAAGGTGTCGGCCCATTCTTCCTTGGTGGTGCGCTCCAGGAACACGGACGGGTGGCACGGGTGGGCAACTGCCTGGACGACGTCGTCGCGCTTTGCCAGCAGCCCGGCGTAGGCGGCAGCGGGGTCCAGGGTGAGCAGGATCGCTCCGGCCTTCATCTGGGGAACAACGCCTTCGGAGACAACGCCCAGAACGGTATCCGGGACGGCGAGGATAACCACGTCGGCGCCCTTGACGGCGTCCTCAGTGGACGTGATCTGGCGTCCCTCCGCCTGGATGCGCTCCTGGCCGGCGGGGGAGTTCTCGCTGTAGAAAACGGTGTGGGCGCTCTTCTGCAGGTTGCGGGAAACGCGCATTCCCATTTTGCCACCGGCTCCGATAACGGCGACGGTCAAATTTTCTGCTGACATTTCACTTGCTCCTTAGGAATTCGATGCTTTGTTGGGTCCACTGGTTTTCGAGGCGGATGGTCTCCGCCTCGGAGTCCTGCCACGGCAGCCAGTGTTCGACGATCTGGTTGATGTTTCTTTGGTGGGGCTGGAATCTGCTGACCATGTAGTCGTAGTCGAGCAGGCCTTCGCCAAGCGGCGCGCCGGAATACGTGAATCCGACCCACCCGTCCTTGCGGCTGAAGGCAAAGTCCTTGACGTGCATGTTCAGGACGTAAGGCGCGACGGCGTCAATCACCTCGCGGGGCATCTCCAGCGCCGCGACGGTGTTGGCAGGGTCGCTGCAGATGCCGAGGTGCGGGCTGTCCACTCCGCGGATCACGTCCAGGATCCTCGAGGTGGGCACCTGCTCATAGGTTTCCACCGCGATCTTCACCCCGGCTGCCTCGAACTCCGGCAGGACTTCCTTGAAGATCGCCACGGCTTCCTCCGCCGCCGGGGTGTGGCCCGGAACGTTGAACATGGTCCGCAGCAGGGGCGAGCCCAGGATCCCGGCGATGTGCAGGAATTTCCTGAGGTGCTCGGGGCGGATGCCCTTGGTGCCGAGCTCCAGGGAGATGCCCAGCCGGTCCGCGGTGGCCTTGACTGCCTCGAGTTCGGTGTCCGTCATGGCTTCGAGCGGGGCGTAGTCGCAGATCTGGAAAAGGTCCACGCCCAGCGCCGCGGTCCGCTCCAGCGCGCCGTGGATGCTGAGGGGCTCGGAGACCCTGTCCGAGAGCTGCCAGAAAAAGGCGTAGCTGCTCAAACCGATCCGTGAGCCCCGTCCATTCCTTGGGCCGGTGGTGGCGCTCATGCTCCCGCCGCCGTTCCGGTCAGCAGGCCGAGCCGCGCAGCGGCCTCGTCCAGGATGGTCTTCAGTGCCTTGGGATCGTGCGCGAAACGGCCCAGGAACAGGCCGGCGACGGCGGAGTCCAGTGTGGTGATCAGGCCGGGTCCGGCACTGCCGCCATAGATCACGCGGCTGTCCGCCTGGCCGGGCAGGGCGCGCAGGTGCGCGTCCAGTCCGGTGATGACGGCACTGATGTATTCCGGGGTAGCCGGTTCCGGCGCGCCGATGGCCCACTGCGGTTCATACGCCACGATGGTCCGGCCCGCCGGTGCCAGGGACTGCGCCCGGTTCAGTGCGGCATCGATCTCTGCCGTGCACCGGGCGATGGCTTCCTCGACTGATCCTTGCTGCAGCTCTCCGACGCAGAGGACCGGGGTGAGGCCGTTGCGGTAGGCCGCGGCGGTTTTCAGCCCGATGATCGTGTCATCCTCGCCGAAGATCCGCCGGCGTTCGGCATGGCCTACCTCGACGTACCGCCCGCCAAGTTCGGCCACGGTCCTGCCGCCCACCTCACCGGTGAACGCGCCTTCGTCTTCCCAGAAGATGTCCTGGGCGCCGGTTGCGGCTCCCGCGGCACCCAGGATCCGGGCGGCTTCGGGAAGCACGGGAAGGGTGGGCAGGACGAACAGTTCGATGTCCCCGCTCTGGACCGCCGGGTGTGCAAGCGCGATGGTGGCGACGTCGCGGCAGTAATCCACCGAACGCTGGTAGCCGAAGTACATCTTCAGGCTGACACCGATGATCGCCTTCGGGGCAGTGGCTCCAGTGTTGGAGACCGGGTTCTTAGCAGGAAGTGACACCCTCGTAGTCCTTAATCAGGGTGACCTTCTCTGCCGAGGCTGAGCTTTCGTCAAAGGTGTAGGTGAGCCATTCCTTGGCGAGGCGGCGGGCCAGTTCGAGGCCGACGACGCGCTGGCCGAAGGTCAGGACCTGGACGTTGTTGGACAGGATGGAGCGTTCCACGGAGTAGCTGTCGTGCGCGGTAACGGCCCGGATGCCGGGGACCTTGTTCGCGGCGATGGCCACCCCCAGGCCGGTGCCGCAGACCAGCAGGGCGCGGTCGGCTTTTCCGGCGGCGATCAGTTCAGCGGCGGCGATGGCGATGGAGGGATAGGGGGTGTGGCTGGTGGCGTCCACTCCCACGTCGGTCACGGATTCGACCAGGTCGGAGGCTTCCAGGTCTGCCTTCAGGGCTTCCTTGTAGTCGAATCCGGCGTCGTCGCAACCGACGATCAGGCGCAGTTTGGCGCTCATGCTTTCTCCTTGATGGTTGTCCGCTCGGTGAGCGTGTTGTGGATGGCCCGGATGATCAGTGCCATGGATACCGCCCCGGCGTCCGGGGTGCCGAGGCTTTTCTCGGCGTGCACGCGGGCACGGCCCATGAGTGGCATCAGCTGGGCGGTGTTCTCGGCGGCCTGTTCAGCGGTGAGGGCGGCGGCGCCCCATGCCTCGGTGAGCGGTTTGCCTGCCTCGACGCCGGCTGCCAGGGCATCGCGGAACGGGACCAGCACGTCCACCAGGGTCTTGTCACCGGGTTTGGCCTTCCCGAAGTCCATGATCGCCGACGCTGCGCCGGCCACACCGGCGGCGACAGCACCGGCGTCGGGCGCCTTGCTGTCACCAACGGCGTCACCGATGGCCCGCAGTGCCATGCCCCACAGGGCACCGGAGGTGCCGCCGGCCTTGTCGGCCCACGCGTCCGCGGCGAAGTACAGGGTGGTGGCCGCTCCGGCACCGCGGTCGACGGCGTCCGTTGCGGCATCCACGGCGGCCAGGACACCGCGTTCCATGCCGATGCCGTGGTCACCGTCACCGGCGATCGCATCGATACGGCCCAATTCGTCGGCGTTGGCGTCCACCACGTCTTTCGCCGCTCCGAGAGCTGCGAGGACGCGGGTGGCGCCGGCGCGGGACTCAGCTGTTGCCTCCGGGATGGAAACTTCGGCCTCGGCCAGGTCGGCAACACCTGCTTCGAGGGCTTCGGCCGTGACGGCACCGCGGCGGAAGGCCGGCGCGTCGGCCGGGGCATTCCACAGGGTTTCGAGTTCCTCGTCGAGCCAGAAAAGGGTGAGCGAGGTGCCGGCCATGTCAAAGCTGGTCACGAGTTCTCCCACCTGCGGGTCCACCGCGTCGATCCCGGCTTCGGCCAGGAGTTGCGCGACGCGGCGGTAGACCACAAAGAGCTCTTCGTACTTGACGCTGCCCAGGCCGTTGAGGATCGGGACCACGCGGGCGCCGCTGGCCTCGAGGCCTTCGGGTACTTCGGTGAGGAGTTTGGCGACCAGCAGCTCGGCGAGCTCATCCGCCGTCGGGATATCTGTCTCGTCGATCCCGGGTTCGCCGTGGATGCCCATGCCCACGGCCATCCGGCCTTCAGGGACGGAGAACAGCGGGTGATCAGCGCCCGGCAGCGTGCAGCCGCTGAACGCGACGCCGAAGGAGCGGGTGCGGTCGTTGGCGCGGTCGGCGATTTCCACCGTGGCGTCCAGGGAGTAGCCCGCTTCCGCGGCGGCAGCAGCGACCTTGAAAACGGTCAGGTCCCCGGCGATGCCGCGGCGCTTGGCCCGCTCGGCGAGCGGGGCGGAGGAGACGTCGTCGGTGACAGCGATGCTGCGGCAGTCGATGCCTTCCTTGCGGAGGCGGTCCTGGGCCTGGGTGAAGTGCAGGACGTCGCCGGCGTAGTTGCCGTAGCCCAGCAGCACGCCGCCGCCGTGCTCCGCTGCCTTGGCCACGTTATAGATCTGCTGGGCCGACGGCGATGCGAACAGGTTGCCCATCGCGGCGCCGTGGGCCAGGCCCTGACCCACCAGACCCGCGAACGCCGGGTAGTGGCCGGAGCCGCCGCCGATAACCAAAGCCACCGTGTCCGGTGTGCTTTTGGTGTTGCGGACCACGCCGCCGGAGACGCGCTTGACCCAGCGTCCATGGGAGGCGGCAAAACCTTCGATCATCTCGTCAGCGAAGGCTGCGGGTTCGTTGAACAGGCGGGTCATGGGAAAGCTCCTGGGCCTTACTAAAGGGAGGTCGTGATGGGGAGGTGGGGCGGAGGCGCCCCCGGGTGAGGGGGACGCCTCCGGGTCTGGTTACGGCTCGGAGTGGTGTCCGGCGCCAGCCGGATCCAGCGCTTCGGCCGGGATGCCGTCGCTGACTTTTCCGGCGCGGCTCAGGATGACCATGAGGATGGCGGACATGAGCATAAAGCCGCCGACGACGAACATCGGAACGGCGTAGCCGCCGGTGAGGTCCTTCAGCCAGCCGGTGACGTAGCCGGCGCTGAAGCCGGCCAGGTTGCCGATGGTGTTGATCAGGGCGATGCCGGCGGCCGCCGCCGCACCGGTCAGGAACTGTGTGGGGACCGTCCAGAAGTTGGGCAGGGCCGCGAAGATCGACATGGCGGTGATGGTGATAACGGCGATGGTGGCCGCCGGGGAGCCGGCGAACAGTGCCAGCGGGATGCTCAGGCCGCCGATGAGGGCGGGCAAAGCGATGTGCCAGGTCTTGACGCCGCGCTTGGTGGCGTCCTTGGACCAGAAGTACAGGGCGAAGGCGGCCGGCAGGTACGGGATGGCCGTGATCAGGCCCTTCTGGAAGACATCGAACTTGGTGCCGTAGATGCCCTCGAAGCCCGCGATGATGGTGGGGAGGAAGAAGCCGAGTGCGTACAGACCGTAGATGAAGCCGAAGTAGATCGCGGAAAGCATCCAGACGCGGCCGTTTCCGAAGACAGTGCGGACGCTGACGTGCTTGTTGCTGGCGGCGGTTTCCTTCTTTTCCTTCTCCAGGGCGCCGGTCAGCCAAGTCTTCTCTTCCTGCGTCAGCCACTTGGCCTTGGCGGGGGAGTCAGCCAGGTAGAACCAGGCGATGATGCCGACAATGATGGCGGGGATAGCGACGCCGAAGAACATCACACGCCAGCCTTCGAGGCCGAAGAGCCCGTCCTGCTGGATAAGGAGGCCGGCCAGCGGTGCACCGATCACGGTAGTCAGCGGCTGGGCCAGGTAGAAAAGTGCGAGGATCTTGCTGCGGTGCCGGGAGGGGACCCAGAGGCTCAGGAAGAGGATGGCGCCGGGGAAGAAGCCGGCTTCGGCCACGCCCAGGATGAAGCGGAGGATGTACAGCTGCTCCACGTTGCCCACCCAGGTGAACAGCAGGGAGACGATGCCCCAGCTGACCATGATGCGGGCCAGCCAGCGGCGGGCGCCGAACTTGTGCAGGGCCAGGTTGCTGGGGACTTCAAGCAGGATGTAGCCGATGAAGAAGACGCCCGAGGCGAAGCCGAACTGGGCGGCGGACAGGGCAAGGTCCGCGTTCATGCCGTTGGGGCCGGCGAAGGAGATCGCCGTGCGGTCCAGATAGTTGATGAAGAACATCAGGGCGACGAAGGGCACCAGCCGGATCGCCACTTTCCTGATTGCTGATTTTTCGACCACCGATTGTGTGGTGTCCACGTTGACTCCTAGATATTGATCTTCCCCGCGTCCGTCACTGGAGCTGGGGGTCTGTCACTGTGCCGGAATGGGGTCCGTGGACCAACCGGCGGCTAAACCATGTGAGTTCCACCATACGAGCCAATTTCAAATTGGTCAACCGGTTGACGTGTGAAATATTCGGGCTTCTGAAATGGCAGGTGCGCCTGTGGCCGGTTGCTACGCTTGGGCTGTGTCAACAAACTCCGCCGCGTCGACGGCCAAGATCAGTGCGGCCCTCGGATCCGTGGGCCAGGGATCGGTCGTGTCGGAGGTTGCAGAGCGACTTCTGGCCTATTTCACCAGCGGGGACATCGCCGTCGGAACCAGGCTGCCGGCGGAGCGCCAGCTTGCTGCGTCCCTGGGCGTGGGCAGGTCCGCGGTGCGTGAGGCGCTGGCCGCACTGGAGATCCTGGGCATCGTGATTGTCCGCCCCGGATCCGGAACGTACCTTCGCGACGGCATTTCGGAACTTCTTCCACGCACTCTTAGCTGGGGGATGATGTTGGGCGCGCCGCGCACCCGGGAGCTTGTTGAACTCCGCAGCGGCCTGGAGGTGCAGGCGGCACAGCTCGCTGCCGACCGGATCACCGACGAGGCGCTCGAGCGGATGCGGGGCAATCTTGCAACCATGGCCGCGACCCTCGATGACCTGACTGCCTTTGTGGAGGCGGATGCTCTCTTCCACCGTGAAATTGCCCAAAGCTCAGGGAACCAGGTGCTGCAGGAACTGCTGCAGAGCATCCGGTCACTGTTGCGGATCTGGGTGGACCGCGCCCTCACCGACGAAGGGCATGCCGCATCCGCCCTCAGGGAACACCGGGAAATTTTTGCCGCCCTCGAGGCGCGGGACGCCGATGCGGTCGCCAAGACCATGAGCTCACATATGCGGACCGCCTCCCGGCGGCTGCTGGCCGGCTTCGACGCTTCGCAATAGCGTCCCGGCCTGTCAGCCCCTGCGTCCAAGTATTGGTCAACCGGTTGACTTGATGGATGCGTGATTCAATAATCGAGAAGATGGCCTGGGTCACAGGCCTCACCAGTATCCACCAGCCACGCCGGGCACCCGGGCCACAGCAGCCCCGGGCAAGGCAGAGAGCAGTCCAGTGTCTTTCCAGCCCTTGACCGGCGAGCAGCCGGGACCATCCGCAATCAT
Source organism: Arthrobacter sp. HMWF013 (assembly GCF_003061105.1). Lineage (GTDB taxonomy): Bacteria > Actinomycetota > Actinomycetes > Actinomycetales > Micrococcaceae > Arthrobacter. The sequence continues at coordinate 6,835 of NZ_QAIQ01000376.1, read as the reverse complement.
TCAGGCCCGGCTCGCGCCTCCCGTCCAGCAACTGTCTGCGGGACCCTGGACTGCACAGCTTGTCGGCGACGAACTGGCCCACCTTTGCTATGCGGGACGGCCGGTACTGCGTGCGGTGAAGGCCGTGGTCCGGGACCAGGACTGGAGGACCCCGCGGCCCTCCGTGTCCAACGTGGAGGTCACCCAGGGTGTGGACGGACTTCACGTGCAGTGGACGGTCACGTATGCCGGCTACGGCGTGGAGTACGGCGGTCACCTGAGCGCCCGCTTTACGCCTGGAACGGTTGACGTTGCCTTCGAAGGCACCGCGGGGAACGCGTTCCGCAGTAACCGGATTGGCCTGGTGGTGCTGCATCCGCCCGCCGACGCCGGGCGGGACGTCACCGTGGAGCACTCCGACGGCAGCATCACAGCATCGCAGTTCCCCCGCGGGATCAGCCCGCACCAGCCGTTCATGGACGTCGCAGCCTTGGAATGGGCCGATGCCGGGACGGCCTTCCGTCTGGAATTCACCGGCGACGTCTTTGAAACCGAAGACCAGCGGAACTGGACCGATGCATCGTTCAAGACCTACAGCACGCCATTGGATCGGCCGTTTCCGGTGGAGGTGGCAGCGGGGGACACCGTCCGGCAGTCCGTCTTCCTTGAGGCTGCCACGCTGGAACCGGAGGAGGCAGTGGAAGCTGCTGCAGGCCTTGGCCTTGCCGGGTCCGGAACTACGAAACCGGTCCGCGCCCTTCTCGGGAATGCCACGGGACATGTCCCGGCGCTTGCGGTCGGGGCAGGGCTACAACCCGGGGTGCTTCCTGAAATCACCGGGCTGGACTCCCTGATGGTGGAGCTGGACGAACTTCCGGGCGAGGCCGCCCGGTCCAATTGGCCCGCCCTGCTCCAGGCGGCCGCGGCCGCGGCCGCGGCACATGGCGCGGGCCTGGACATCCGTGCAACCACCCCGGACCCGGTTGGCGCCGTCGCCGACCTATCTGCGTTCCTGCCCGGGGCCAAGCGGCTGGCGGTATTCGACTCCGGCAGCCAGTTCACCGAACCGGAGACCTGGCAGGAGGTCAAGGCGACAGCGCACGCCGCGGGGTTCCGTGGCAGCTTCCTTGCCGGTGTCCGGTCCCACTTCACGGAACTGAACCGCGGCAGCAGCCGCACGCCGTCGGACTCCGATGCCCTCACGTTCAGCATCACGCCGCAGATGCACAGCACTGAATCGGCCCACGTCATCGACAATGTGGCAATGCAACGCGTCGTTGCCGAGAATGCCTTGCGGCTGGGCGGTGGCCGCCCGGTCCACGTGGGACCGGTGACACTGCTGCCGCGTTTCAACGCCGTCGCAACCTCGGGTGAAGCGGCGGAGCCGGAGGCGGACGAACTCCAGGCACTGCCGTTCACCGCAGCGTGGCTGCTGGCGAGCGTCAGCGCGCTGACCGTCGACGGAGTGGACTCTGTGACCTACTTCGAGGCGTCCGGCCCACGGGGTATCTCCGACAGCGGCGGCAGGCTCAATCCTGCCGGTGAACTCCTCAAAGAGCTCGCCGCGGTCCAGGGCAGTGAAGTCCTGTCAGTTGACGTGGAGGCTGCCCCGTCAGGAAGGAATTCCCCGGTAACCCTTTACCCCGTGCAGTCAGCGGCGGGCCTGATGGTCTTCGCGGCGAACCTCGCCGGGGCTCCCGTCGACGTGGATGTTCACCTGCCTGCCGGAATCAGCGCCGCAGGCTTTGAATTCACGGCATTTGGGCGGGATGCGGGATCCGAGGTTGGCTTCGCCGCCACCGACGGCACCAACGACGCCGCCGGCCCCGCAGGCGGGAAGCTGACCCTCGGACCCTGGTCCGCCGGCGTCGTACGTTTTCCGGCAACGAGCTGATCCGCCCATCCCGCTGACCTGCCCCATATAGTCTTTGCTGCCGTTTCCCACGGCGGCGCGCCATGTTAGTGAAAGGAGACCCCATGGGTCTGCGTCTTGAAGGAAAAACTGCCCTGGTCACGGGAGCCGGTTCGGGGATCGGCCTCGCCGTTGCCCAGCGGTTCGTCGCCGAAGGAGCAACGGTCTACTTCGCCGACATCAACGCGGAAGCGGCAGAGAAGGCAGCCGCCGCATCCGGCGAGGACCGGGCCCGTGCCGTGCGCATGGACATCTCGGACGAGGAGAGCGTCGCCGCAGCCTACGCCGTCGTTGCTGATGAGGGGAAGCTCGATGTGGTGGTGGCGAACGCCGGGGTGCAGCTGTTCGGGCAGGACGCGAAGGTGGGAGACCTGGACCTGGCCGTGTGGGAGAAGACCGTCAGCATCAACCAGCGCGGCGCCTTCCTCACCCTTAAGCACGCCGTACGGGCTTTGGAAGGCGCCGGCGGCTCCATCATCTGCACCGGAAGCCCCACGGCCGTGGTGGCCTGCGGCCAGACGTTCACCGCCTACACCAGCTCCAAAGCCGGGGTCCACGGGTTGGCCCGGGTGGTCGCCGCCGACTACGCGCACGCGGGAATCCGCGTCAACATTGTCGTTCCCGGCTATACCGAAACCCCGCTGGTCCAGGCCATCGCCGACGATCCGGTCAGCCGCGCCGGCCTGGTGAATTCCACCATGCTGGGGCGACCCGGGGCGGCCGCCGATGTGGAGGGAATCATGGTGTTCCTCGCCAGCGACGACTCTTCGTACGCCACGGGCGGCATCTTCACGGTGGACGGCGGCCTGACGGCGCTGTAAGGAGGAGCGCTGCTGGGAACAGCAACGCGGGGTCACTTTCCGCCCAATAACCTTGGATTATTGGGCCGGAAGTGACTCCGCGTTGGCCTGAGATGTGCTCAGACCAGCGGCCACGGGTACCTCTGGCCCGTGTGGTCCACCGGCAGCACGCCGTCGTGGAGCACCCGCTGCACCCGGCGTTTGATGGCCGCCACTTCCGCGTCATCCAGCAGCTCTGCCACCCCGGCCGGAACGGCAGCCGTCAGGGGAGCGATGTCCCCGAGCAGGGCGGCGGGGATGGGTTCGCCCGCGAAGTCCCAGATCACCGTCCGCAGTTTGAAGGGCGCAGCGAAACACAGCCCGTGGTCGATGCCCCAGATCTGTCCGTCATGGCCGCGCAGCACGTGCCCGCTCTTGCGGTCGGTATTGTTCGCGACGAAATCGAACAGGGCGATCTGCGCCAGGGCGTCGTGGGTCTCGGGCGCATCTTCATACAGGGTGAAGTAGTGCTCGCTGAAGTCACATTCAACGAACCACTGAAGGGAACCGATCCCCAACGGGGCGTCTTCGCGGATCACCGTGGGCGGCACGAGGCCCCACCGCAGGTGCTCGCTCAGCAGGTAGGCAGCGCGTTCGCGCCGGAACAGTCCGGGTTCGAAATCGGACAGGGGCCGTTCCCCGGCCTCCGGTTTGTAGACCGCAAGGGCCTTCCCGACGGCGGCAGTCACCTCAACGAGGTAGGTCTCGTTGCTGCTGCGCGGAATGCGGCCGAGCAGCTCCACCCGGCCATCTGCGAGCAGCGTCAGTTCCCGTTCCGGCACCGTCTCGCCCATGTCACGTCCTCCTCAGCCCGCTCAAGGGCTCCGAGGTCGAATTCACCATGAGCACCGCCGGCGCCTGGCCGTCGACATACGAGATGGCCGATACCGAGCCCGGGCTGATGAAGATCCGCTGGAAGAGGTCCAGAGGCGTCCCCAAAGCATGGGCGACGGCAGCCTTGATCGGATCGGCATGGGAAAAGCAGACGACGACGCCCCCGGTGTGGGCTGCCCGCACCCCCTCGAGCGCTCCGACGATCCGTTCCTGCATCTGCGTGAAACCCTCGCCGTTCGGAAAGCGGAAGGCGGACGGGTTCTGCTGGACTGTACGCCACTCCGGCAACCCCGACAGGTCCGCCAGCCGGGCGCCGGTCCAGTCGCCGAAGTCGCACTCGATCAAGCCCGCCTCTACGAAGACCTCCAGTCCCGTGCGGGTTGCAGCAGGCTCCGCCGTCTCGCGTGTCCGTTCCAGTGGCGAGGAGTACATGGCACTGACCGCAAGGCCTGAGAGCCGTTCCGCTACCCGTTCGGCCTGGTCCCGTCCCCGGTCCGAGAGGTGCAGTCCCGGTGCCCTACCGGGCAGCACCATGCCCGTGGTGGGCGTTTCCCCATGCCGCACCAGAAGAAGGAGGGTGCCCTGCGGTTGCGTCGGCGTTGCAGCAGTCATCAGAAATCCAGCGTAAGGGAATTTCGGAAATCTGCTCGATCCGCCGGCACATCGGGCTACCTTAGAGGGGTGACAGATCGCCCCGAAATCTTCACTGTTGGTGAACTGCGTGCCTCCGGCCACGTCCACAAAGACCTGCGCCACGAAATCCGTGACAACCTGCTCGCCGCGCTGTCAGCCGGCCGCGATCCGTGGCCGGGGATCTTCGGTTTCAGCAGGACAGTCCTTCCCCAGCTTGAGCGCGCCCTGATCGCCGGCCACGACGTCGTCCTGCTCGGTGAGCGGGGGCAGGGCAAGACGAGGCTCCTGCGCACCATGGTGGGACTGCTCGACGAATGGTCCCCGGTCATCGAGGACTCCGAGCTGAACGAACACCCCTACGAACCCATCACCGAGCACTCCCGTGCACGTGCCCTCACCGACGGCGACCGGCTGCGGGTGGCGTGGCGGCACCGCTCCGAACGGTACGTCGAGAAGCTCGCCACCCCGGACACGTCAGTGGCTGACCTGATCGGCGACGTCGACCCCATGCGCGTGGCGGAGGGCCGCCGTCTCGGTGACCCGGAAACCATCCACTACGGCCTGGTCCCGCGCTCGAACCGGGGCATCATCGCCATCAACGAACTTCCGGACCTCGCCGAACGGATCCAGGTCTCGATGCTCAACGTGATGGAGGAACGCGATATCCAGATCCGCGGCTATGTGCTGCGGCTTCCGTTGGACGTGCTTGTTGTTGCGTCCGCCAATCCTGAGGACTACACCAACCGCGGCCGGATCATCACGCCCCTGAAGGACCGCTTCGGTGCGGAGATCCGCACCCATTACCCGATGGAACTTGACGACGAGGTATCTGTCATCCAGCAGGAGGGGCGGCTGGTGGCTGACGTCCCGCCGGTCATCCTGGAGATCCTGGCCCGCTACACGCGTGCGCTGCGGGAGTCCCCGGCCATCAACCAGACTTCCGGCGTTTCGGCGCGGTTCGCGATTGCGGGCGCCGAGACGGTGGCCGCTGCAGCGCTGCGCCGGGCCAGCGTCCGTGGGGAGGAAGAGGCTGTGGCGCGGATCATCGACCTGGAGACCGCGGTGGATGTCCTGAGCGGAAAGATCGAATTCGAATCAGGGGAGGAGGGGCGTGAGCAGGCCGTCCTTGACCACCTCCTGCGCACCGCCACGGCCGAGGCAGTACGGGCGCACTACCAGGGCCTGGACCTGGGTCCCCTCGTGGCTGCCCTCGACGGACACCGGACAGTGACCACCGGGGAACACGTCACCGCGCGCGAATTCCTTGAAGGCCTCCCGTCGCTCAACGGATCGGGTCTCTACGACGAAATCAGCGGGCGTCTGGGCGCTAAGAACGACGGCCACCGTGCCGCGGCGATCGAACTTGCCCTGGAAGGGCTCTACCTCGCCCGGCGGATCTCCAAGGAGTCCGACGACGAGGAAACCATCTACGGCTAGCAGCCGGACGAGGACAGGGGTAAGCGCTGATGAGCGTTCACAACCGGGCCAGGTACGGCCGGTACGCGGGTGGGCCGGACCCGCTTGCCCCGCCCGTTGACCTCGCCGAAGCACTGGACGCCATCGCCGAGGACGTGATGGCCGGCTATTCTCCCCGGCACGCCCTGCAGGAGTTCTTGCGCCGCGGCAGCCGAAACCGGGAGGGCCTGGATGATCTCGCCCGGCGCGTCCAGCAACGCCGGAAGGACCTGCTGGGCCGCCACAACCTGGACGGCACCCTCAACGAAGTGAAAAAGCTGTTGGACACGGCCGTCCTGGAGGAGCGCAAACAGCTGGCCCGCGACGCGATGATGGACAACACGGACCGTGCCTTCCGGGAGATGCAGCTGCAGAACCTGCCGCAGTCCACGGCGGCCGCTGTGAACGAACTCGCCTCCTACGACTGGCAGTCCACGACGGCCCGGGAAGCCTATGAGCGCATCAAGGACCTGCTGGGCCGTGAGGTACTCGACCAGCGCTTCGCCGGCATGAAGCAGGCACTGGAGAACGCCACGGAGGAGGATCGTGCCGCCGTCAGCGAGATGCTGCGGGACCTCAACGGGTTGCTCGGGAAGCACCGGCGCGGCGAAGACACCGAGGCGGATTTCGGGGAGTTCATGGCCCGGCACGGCCAGTTCTTCCCGGAGAATCCCCAATCCGTGGAGGAACTGATCGATGCCCTCGCCCAGCGCGCCGCGGCGGCCCAGCGGCTCCTCCAATCGATGTCGCCCGAACAGCGCGGGGAACTGATGCAGCTGTCCGCCCAGGCATTCGGCTCTCCGGAACTCATGGCCCAGCTGGACCAACTGGACGACAGCCTGCGGGCCCTCCGTCCTGGCGAGGACTGGACCGGCTCCGAACGCTTCGAAGGCCAGGAAGGACTCGGGCTTGGCGACGGGACGGGCGTGCTTCAGGACGTCGCCGAACTCGATGAGCTCTCCGAACAGCTGTCCCAGTCCTACAACGGCTCACGCCTGGACGATCTCGACCTGGACGCCCTGGCCCGCCAGCTCGGGCAGAATGCCGCCGTGACGGCACGGACCCTCGCGGACATCGAGCGGGCAATGCAGGACGGCGGCTACCTCCGCCGGGGGGCCGACGGCGATCTGCGGTTGTCCCCGCAGGCCATGCGGCGGATCGGGAAGTCCCTGTTACGTGATAC
>NZ_QAIQ01000375.1 GCF_003061105.1 Arthrobacter sp. HMWF013 | reverse complement strand
GGCGCGGTCATGTTCCATTCTAGACCCTCCGGGCCGATCTGCCTGAAACCGCGGCTCCCGGTGCGGAAGCCGCGGCCATGCAATCACACCCGGGCGGGGGCCCGTTGGGGCCTAGTTATCGCGCGGAGCGGCAGCGTCCGAGATAATGTCGATCCGCCAGCCGGTCAATTTCGCTGCCAGGCGGGCGTTCTGGCCTTCTTTCCCGATTGCCAGCGACAGCTGGTAGTCGGGAACCACAACACGTGCGGACCGTGTGGCCTCGTCAGTGATCGTGACGGAGTTCACACGCGACGGCGACAGCGCGCTGGCAATGAAAGCGGCCGGATCCTCGCTGTAGTCGACGATGTCAATCTTCTCGTCGTTCAGTTCGGTCATGACTGCCCGGACCCGCGAACCCATTTCGCCGATGCAGGCACCCTTGGCGTTGATGCCCTGGGTGTTGGCTTTGACGGCGATCTTGGTGCGGTGGCCGGCCTCGCGGGCCAACGCCACGATCTCCACGGAGCGGTCAGCAATTTCCGGAACTTCCAGTTCGAAGAGCTTCCGGACAAGTCCAGGGTGCGACCGGGAGAGTGTGACCGACGGGCCTTTGGTGCCGCGGTGGACGTCGATCACCAGGGCACGGAGCCGGTTGCCGTGGGTGTACTTCTCCCCCGGCACCTGCTCGGGCGGCGGCAGCAGTGCCTCCACGGAACCCAGGTTGACCTGGATCATGTGCGGGTTGGTGCCCTGCTGGATCGTGCCGGCGACGAGTTCGCCTTCGCGTCCCTTGAACTCACCCAGGACGGCGTCGTCCTCCACGTCGCGGAGTCGCTGGAGGATGATCTGCCGGGCAGTGCTCGCAGCAATGCGGCCAAAACCGGCCGGAGTGTCCTCGAACTCGCCGATCGGGGCGCCGTCGTCGTCGATTTCCACTGCCCAGATGGTCACGTGGCCGCTCTTGCGGTCCAGCTCTGCGCGGGCCTTCTCGAAAGCTCCGGGCGACTTGTGATAGGCCACCAGGAGAGCCTGCTCAATGGTGGGGATCAGGAGGTCCAGCGGAATTTCCCGTTCACGCTCCAGAAGTCTCAGCGCGCTCATGTCAATATCCATCAGGCCTCCTCAGAAGGTCCATTGTGTTCAGTGTCCAGACCGGCCTCATCGAGGTGGCTGAATTCGATCTCGACTTTTCCGTTGCGGATCCTGTCGAAAGGAAGTTTTACGGGCTCTCCCTGTTTGGGCTTCATGCCCTTTTTGACCTCAATCTCCGGGACGAGGGTCACACCGGCGTCATCCACTGACTGGACCCGGCCGGTGACGTTCTCGCCCTGGATGACGTTGACCTTGACCATGCGCCCGCGGGCGCGGTGCCAGTGCCGGGCTTCGGTCAGGGGACGCCCCACGCCCGGTGAGGAGACTTCAAGGTCATACGGGCGTCCGTCGTCTGCGGGATCGTTGTCCAGGACGTCGGAGAGGACCCTGGAGATGTCCGCGATGACATCGAGGTTCACCCCGCCGGTTTCCTCCTGCGGGAGGTCCACCACGACGTGGACCACCCGGTGCGAGCCTGCGTTGATGGAGACATCCTCAAGATAGAGGCGGTTGGCCTGGACTGCAGGTTCCAACAAGGCCCGCAGCCTGGCAGCTTCCGGATTATAGGCAGGCGGGGCCTCAGCCTTGCCCGCTCCGGTGGCTTCTGATGAAGTCGTGGCTTCTGCATTACTCACGATTCCGGTCGCCTCCCGATAGATGATGTTGTGACTACTAGACTAGCGATTTTCCGGCGGCAGTGGTGCACCGGGATTGCCGGCGGGCGTGACAACATGGTCTGTTGTGAACGACGACACGCAGGAAAACCGCCACCGCGGACGCTATTTCCGGTATGCGGTTTTCGCGCTGGCAGCCCTCCTTGTCCTGAGCCTGGGATTCGTCCTGATCCCCCGCGAGCCTCCCGCTCCCCCAACGCCGCCCTTTTCCGAGCAGGCAAGGGCATCAGCGTACTCGGACGCACTCTCCCTGAGGTCCGCCGGCCTCGCCCTTGCACGTGCGGCGGGAGATGCACCGGCAGGGCCGCAGGCGGCGTCCCTGGAGAGCGCTGTGACTTTGCTGACTGTCCACGCCCGGGCTCTGGCACTGGCAGGGGATCCTGCTGCTTCAGGCTTCCCCGGGCCGGGTTCCCCGGCCACCGCTGCGGAGTTCGCGGGAGCCCTCCAAACCAGTGCTGCCCGGCGGCTGAAGGACGCAGAAACGGCCGACGGCGGGATGGCCCGCCTTCTGGCAGGGGCCGGTACCGCCCAGCTCCTGGCAGCTGAGGACGTCGCGGAAGCCGCCGGTGCGCCGTTGCCCGCCCTTGCCGCCCCGGAGCCTCCCGGCACCTCCGACTCCCTTGCGGCCCGGGAGTCCCTGGGCAGCCCTCCACCC
>NZ_QAIQ01000374.1 GCF_003061105.1 Arthrobacter sp. HMWF013 | reverse complement strand
TCTCCAGAGTGCCGCCGTTCCCGCAGGCCGTGCATCTCAGCGGGTCCGGCGGCGGACTCTGCGACAGGGTAACGTCGTCCGCCCTGACGGTCATCAGGCCACTGCCGGGTAGCTGGCCAGGATGTATTCGGCCGCGGCCGGGCCGTGCATCATGAGTTTGCTGTCACTCATGTCGATCCCGCACCGCTGCATGGCAGCGCGGAATGCTGCATCGGAGTGGGGTTGGAAACCCTTGAGGAAGCACCAGCTGACATATAGCCCGTATAGGCAGTCGGGGCCTAGGGGGCAGTCGCTGGTTGGGTCGAAAATCGTGGCTTCGTCAAGAAAGTGCTGGTAATGCGAGGTGGACATCTTGGCTCATTTCGTGCCTGCATCCTGTGCCGCCGCGTTGCTACAGCAGCTTCCCGCGGTCCTTGCAGAGGGACCGGGTACCGGGACGCCGCTGGTGCGGTTAAGTCCCGTGAACTGAATTTACATCCACTGCTCGGCGGTTGTACAGAGGCCCGGCCCGTTGTCAGCCCGCGCTTGGTCCGAGCTCTCGGCGCTCGTGTGTCTGGCCGAATGGGACGTCGCGGCTGACGGCGACGGTATAGCTGGTGTAGCCGTGTTGGGTGACCAGGATCCCGTGGCGGCCTTCGAGTATGGCGTGCTGGCGGGCTATGTCCACGGCGGTATTGAGGTCGCTTTCAATGGTGTGGGGGTCGTGGGCGGTGATTTCCAGGACGAGGTCAGAGTGGCGCTTGATCATGGTGGTTCTTTCTCTGAGGGTTCAATGCCGACGAATTTGGCAGACGACGGCTCCTGGCCGGGCACGCCTGGGGCGGCTGAATGCTGTGATGTGAGAGAGGGGTGCCCGGCATTCTTTGATGGGGCGTTGGCCGGCAAGGGCCGGCGACTTGGATCGCGGAGGCATCTCCTGCGGATCTGTAGTCAGTGTGGCTGATCAATTGCTCCGGGTGCAAGGATTTGCAGGTTAACCTTTGGTGTCGGCGATCTAACGATCGCACGCCGCCAACCGGCGGGGCTCGTGCGTGCCCCCGGCCCCCTCATCTTCTTGACGTTCTGAACGGCCCAAATCACACTGGGCTGATGGACGACGAAACTGAGGAACATCTCGTTGAACGTGTCGAGGAGCGGCTTGCGGCCCGTTACCCTGAGGCGCCCCGTGCACTTATCACTGCGATTGTCAGCGAGGAATACCATGGGCTGGACGGAGGGCGCATCCGGGCCTACGTGCCGACTCTGGTCGAGAACGGTGCCCGCACGCGGCTGCACCGTGCACTAAAGAGCAGCTCTGCCGACGGATAAACCGGCCGTGGGGAGCAGCTGGCCCGCAGGGACCTGTGGAACGAGCGGGGCGGAAGGAATTCCACGAACCGCTGAAGTTCCGGTTGCTTCGTCCACTTACCTGACCGAGTGGGGGCCGGACGAGGCCCGCGCAGCACACTCCCTTGATCCGCCAGTAAATGAAGAGGCGCAATTCCCGTCCGGGCGCCTCCTGTATCGTCTCGAATCGACGCGCGGACCGCCGGGTCAACGGTGGCCATTCCGTGCTCAACGGCGACCCTGCCAAAGCCCTCAGCCGGCTGGCCGAAAGCACCGGCGCGTCACTGATCATCGTCGGCGGGCTGTAGCCCGTCCCCATGAGCGCCAGGGGTGACTTAGCGCTGCGAAAGCGCCGCCATTCATCGCTGAGATTCACCCTCAAGAACCCTTCACAGCGGATATTGACGCAATCTTGCAATTAGGTTGACGGAACCTTAAGTCGCGTCCGTGAGAGTGGGCACAGCCGGGAAAACGCGGCCATAGCACGCTGCCCGCCCAAGAGGGCCGGCTGGAGTTGAAACGATACGGGGGCGCAATTGTCTGACGTTCTGAACGCAGAGGTCACAAGCAACGAAGAAGGCGGGTTCAGTCGCCGCAGGGTTGTCAAGGGTGTGGCGTGGTCAGTACCAGTCCTTGTAACGGCCATTGCGGTTCCGCCGGCATCCGCATCAGGCGGCAAGTTCGAAGCGCTGCTGGATTTCAACACTCCTGACACCGTTAATTTCGTGCAGCAAACCAGACCGGCGGTTGCCGGTCAGAACCGTCCGGGCAAGGGTCCGATCGGTTTCCACCTGCTGAACAAGAGCGGTGCGACTTCAGGTCCAATAGTCGGGACTATTACCATCACCCCCAGTCCAGCCACCGCGACGTCTGATCCGGTAGTTGGTATCAATACGTTCTCCGGAGGCACTCTGACGGTGATGACGCCCCCTCCGGCGGTGGGCACTTTCTCCGCGAATTTCAGCCTGCCAGGCGGGGTAGCGAACAACGCGACAGCTACCTTCCTGCTCGACTTCTACTACACGGGGACCAGCAAGACGGTTGCTATTGGCAAACAATTCAACCTGACGGTCTCCTTCACCTCTCCAACTGGTCTGCTGGCCTTGCCGGCAGTTCTCCAGCTCAACTAGGCACCGCTGTGATCTGGCACCACTCCAACCTCGTTGCAGAAGTCCGCACCCAATCGACCGGCCGGGTTGCGTTGCTCCACTTGGACGCAACCCAGCCGGTGGTCCTCGAGGGTACTGCTGCAACCATCTGGGAACTCCTCGACGGCCGCCGCGACCAGGCAGACGTCATCGCTGAACTGGAAGCCGCGTTCGAAGACGCGGCGGGCCAGCTCGCAGCCCAGGTCGAGGCCTTCCTGGCCAGCCTGGAAGCGCAGCGCCTGATTGAACCGGCCGGCAGCACGAACTAGCAGTTTCACACCACTACGCCAGATCCGGGGGGATTCATGAGCGGCAGGAACACACAGCTGGCACATGAGTTGCCGCCGCTGGAGGAAATGCTCAGCAGCACAGAGGTGCTGAGCGTAGACGTCTTAGGCATGCAGTTCGCCGTCCGCTGGGGCGGCGAGGTCACCTGGGAGCAGAGCGAGAGCATGCGCTCGGCCTGGGCCCGCTGTGCCACGAGTCAGGAGCCGTTGCTTCCGCCGCTGCCCAACGAACCCACCGCGGACCTGCCTTACTCCGCCTCCGTTGTGTCCCCAATGCACGACGGCGGCACGTTCTTCCTGCAGGCCGCGTCCTTTGAGGAGCTTGCTGAGAACCTGACGTCCCGGCTCACGGTCGCCGCCATCCTGGCGAACGCGGGGGAGTTCACGATGCTCCACGCGTGTGGCGTGGCGGATCCCGTCACGGGGGCCGTTGTGGCG
>NZ_QAIQ01000373.1 GCF_003061105.1 Arthrobacter sp. HMWF013 | reverse complement strand
CGCCACGGGTGTGGCGCGGCTCCAGGAGTTCCTCGGCAAGGCCCGGTAGGCACGCTCTCTCACTTAATGCAGGAAATGCACGGGCGCTCTCTCACTTTCTTGAGGAAAGTGAGAGAGCGTTTGTCGTTAAGCGACATTAAGTGAGAGAGCGTTGGGGAAAGGTTGCGTTAAGTGAGAGAGCGTTGGGGGGGTGGCGGATGCTTAGAGGAGGCGGCGCTCGGCGGCCCATTTGGTCAGCTCGTGCCTGCTGGACAGCTGGAGCTTCCGGAGCACCGCGGACACGTGGGTTTCCACGGTCTTGATGCTGATGAACAGCTCCTTGGCAACTTCCTTGTAGCTGTAGCCGCGGGCGATCAGGCGCATGACCTCGAGTTCGCGGGCGGAGAGTTTGTCCAGTTCATCGGCTATATCGGCCGGCGCGGTCCCAAAGGCATCGAGCACAAATCCAGCCAAGCGTGGCGAAAACACGGCGTCCCCGCCCGCCACCCGGAACACGGCGTCCGTGATCTCGGCGCCGGAAATGGTCTTGGTGACATAGCCGCGCGCACCGGCACGGATGACTGCCACCACATCTTCGGCGGCGTCAGAAACACTCAGCGCCAGGAATTTGGTGGTGGCCAGCAGGGACGCTGAACCCGCTATGACTTCCCGCCCGCCGCCGCCAAGGCCGCCTGGCAGGTGCACATCCAGAAGCACCACCTCCGGACGTTCCTGCGCGATCACGGCGATGGCCTGCTCCACGGTGGCAGCCTCGCCGACCACCTGGATACTCTCATCGAGATCGGCCTTGAGGCCGGAGCGGAAGATCGCGTGGTCATCCACGATCACCACACGTACCGACCTCGCAGGCCGGACCGGGCCGTTTCCGCCCCCTTGCACGTTGCTCATGATTTCCCTTCCACGTTGGCAGTCTGTGCCCCCGGCAACCCCGCCGGCATCCGAAGCCTGACTTCGGTGCCCCCGGGCGTGCTGGTGATGGACGCGGCTCCGCCGTGCCGCCGCATCCGGCCGATGATGGACTCCCGGACCCCCAGCCTGTCTTCGGGAACGTCCTGCAGATCGAATCCAGGCCCACGGTCCTTGATGAAGATTTCGGTATTCTCGCCGGAGACCTCGAGGTAGACGGACACAGCTCCGCCACCGTGCCGGGAGGCGTTCAGCATGGCCTCACGGCTGGCCTGGACCAGGGCTTCGTGGGCTTCGGTCATGGCTGTGTCTCCCACGCTGACCACCTCAACGGCGTTGCCGAGGAGGTCTTCCACCTCGGCAGCCACCGCTTTGATGCGGTCGGAGAGTTGCCCGGCGTCCTTGCCCGGATCCTGGAACAACCAACCCCTGAGTTCCCGTTCCTGTGCCCTGGCGAGGCGGACAACATCATGCTCGTTGCCGGCACGGCGCTGGATCAGGGCGAGAGTCTGCAGCACGGAATCGTGCAGATGGGCCGCGATCTCGGCCCGCTCCGTCTCACGGACCCGGCCGGCCCGCTCCGCCTCCAGCTCCCGCCAGAATTTCAATGCCCACGGCAGCAGGACCAGCACCACTCCGCCGAGCACCGCCACGGAGGCCAGGAGGGCCAGCCAGGTCTGTTCCCAGGACCCGGAGCCGGACACCATCACCAGGACACCGGCAACCACCAGCGCCAGCCCCGCGGCGAGGCGCGCCCAGCCGCCGGCCTGATCGGCCTTGGTTTTGTCCACGAGACCGGCCCGGCGCGTCTCATCCAGTTGCATCCACGCAATGGAAGCACCGCCAAGGACTGCGGCGGCGGGAATCAGGGTCCCCAGCGGTACATCGATACCCAGGAGCTGGGCGATCAGGATGCCGGCGACCAGGAGCAGCCCGGCACCCAGGAGGATCTCCTTGCCGTAACGCATCCCGCGGACCGTAAACCACGGCTGACGCACCGCGCCCGGGTAGTCTGGCCCGGCCCACGGCCCTTCCGCGGAGCCGGGTCCGGCGACACCGGCGGCCGCGCCCGCGGCAGGACCGGCAGCAGCGCCCGCGGCAGCACCGGCGTCGGCCTTTCCCCACAAC
>NZ_QAIQ01000372.1 GCF_003061105.1 Arthrobacter sp. HMWF013 | reverse complement strand
CCCCTGCGGCCACCCGCGTTCCGCCCATGTGCCCGCGCGCCTAACGTCGGATCCAGGACGGGTGCCACTGAGCGGCATCCGCACGATGAGGAGGACATCATGCGCAGGACCTACTCGATCATCGCCTGGATCGTCGCCGTCGGTGTCGCCGTCCAGGCAGCGTCGATCGCCTTCGCCCTCGGCGGTGTGGGGCGCTACATCCAGGATGGCGGCGTCATCGACAAAGCACTCGTGGAGAGCCGCGAGGCGACTTTTGTCGGCGATCTCGGATTCCCGATCCACGGGATCGTGGGCGGGATGGTGATCCCGGTGGCCGCACTGGCCCTGCTGGTGGTGGCATTCTTCGTGAAAGTCCGCGGCGCCCGCCTGTGGGCGGCCATCGTGCTCGGCCTTGTTGCCTTGCAGATCACGCTTGGCTACTCCATCACCGATATGCCCTACCTCGGCCTGATCCACGGCGCGAATGCCCTCGCTGTGCTGCTCGCCGCCGTGTACGCGGCCCAGCGGATCAGGCAGCCCAGGACTGCGAGGGCGTCGGTTCAGGCCTCCGATGCCGTCGCGACGTGAGGTGTTCCGGCGCGTTGCCGCCGCCATCGCGGTGACAGGTGCCTTTGGCCTGGGTGCGCTGGCGTGGAGTTCGACGCTGCTGGGTGAGTACTCGGTGATGGACATGGGCGGCGGAAACGCCGGCCATGCCCACGTCTCCGGTTCTGGCAATTCCGGCACCGGCGCGCCCGGTCAGGTCAGGACGGTCAGTGTGGCCGCGTTGATCGAGGATCCGCTGCGGAATCCTGATGTGCGCGTCGAACTGGTCGCCCGCCAGCAGACCATCGATGTTCCTGGCGGGCGTCCTCTTGACGGGTACACGGTGAACGGCACCTCCCCCGGCCCCACCATCCGGGCGCGGCAGGGAGATCTCGTGGAGGTGGCCTTCATCAATGAGTCGGTCGCGGCCGGAGCCACCCTGCACTGGCACGGCATCGACGTGCCGAATGCGGCGGACGGGGTAGCCGGCATCACCCAGGACGCGGTGCCGGCGGGAGGCCACCATGTCTATCGGTTCATTGCAGCGGACGCCGGGACGTACTGGTACCACTCGCACCAGGTGTCCCATGAGCAGGTTGAACGCGGGCTGCTGGGTGCAGTGGTGATCGAACCGGCTGCGCCGTTAACCGACGACGGCGGAACTGACGTTATTGCCCTCCTGCACGTTTACGGGGGCCAGCACACTCTCAACGGCCGGGTGCAGGACGAGCAGGTGCCCGCCGCCCCCGGGTCCCCGGTGCGCACCCGCATCATCAACACCGATCAGGGCACGGCCGCAGTCTGGTCCGCCGCTCCCTTCCGCGTTTTCGCAACAGACGGGCACGAGGTGAACGCTCCCGCCGTCGTCGAGGGCCGGACGGTGCTGATCCCGGCGGGTGGACGTGTGGACGTGATGACCCAGGCTCCTGCGCAAGGATCGGTGCGCCTCCACGTGGGCGGGGCCAGGAGTGTCTCCATCGGCGATCCGGCGGTGGTCCCGCCCGCAGCGCGGCAGCCCGCGGAGACGCTCGATCTGCTGGCCTACGGCGCGCCTGCACTGCTGGGCTTCGACGCGGGCTCTCCGGACCGGACATTCGATTACGTGATCGGGCGGCGCTACGGCCTGATCGACGGGCGTCCCGGAAATTTCTGGACCATCAACGGACGGCTCTTCCCCGACGTCCCGATGTTCCACGTCCGCGAAGGCGACGTGGTCAGGATGCGCGTCGTCAACGACTCGGGCGAGGTGCATCCGATGCACCTGCACGGCCACCACGTCGTGGTCCTCTCGCGTGACGGCACACCGGCGTCGGGAAGCCCGTGGTGGGTGGATTCGTTGGACGTCCACCCCGGCGAGTCCTACGAGATAGCCTTCGTGGCCGACAATCCCGGCATCTGGAGCGACCACTGCCACACCCTCCCCCACGCCGTGGACGGCCTCGTGGCCCACCTGATGTACGAGGGCATCTCCACCCCGTTCACCATCAACGGCGCCGCCGGCAACCAGCCCGAATAACCCTGCAACGCGGGGTCACTCCTCGCCCAATAAACCTCGATTATCGGGCCGGGAGTGACCCCGCGTTGGTGTTAGGAGCGGCGGGCCCGTTTGATTCTGGCGATGAGGCCCTGAAAATCTTCGGCGAGATCATCTGCGTTCGGTTTGAAATAGGACCATCCTGCGTTGATGAAGAATTCATCGCGGCGGTTATCGCGCGACTGCTGTTCCCTCGATCGGTGATGCTCGCCGTCGTACTGTAC
>NZ_QAIQ01000371.1 GCF_003061105.1 Arthrobacter sp. HMWF013 | reverse complement strand
GGACTACCTGCGGGTGCGGGTGGGAGTGGGCCGTCCGCCGGGCAGGATGGAAACCGCAGATTACGTCCTCCGGGATTTCGGTACCGCGGAGCGCAAGGACCTTCCGTTCCTTCTCGATGAGGCCGCCGACGCCGTCGAGATGCTCGTCAAAGAGGGGCTCACCGCGGCCCAACAGAAGTTCCACCCTGCCAAGACCGACGTCCCGTAAAAAAAACTTAAAACTCCAAGTCCCTGTTTTCCTGTCTGTACCAAGGGGTAGTCTTCTTCCTAAGCGGGGGGCAAAGGGGCTTGTTCCCGCTATTAGTGGGATGTAGGGGATAAGTTCATGTCAATCGAGCCACTCAGCTGGGGACGTGGGTCATCGCTCAACGATGTTGGGCTCCGCACGGACACCACCGGCATATCTGAGCCACAGCGCTGGTCTGTGCCCGCACGCAGCGCAAACCTTGAAGCCGTCCGTGTTGCCCTGACCAGCGCAGACTCCCTTGGCGTGGTCATCACCGGCGGCCGCGGAGTAGGCAAGTCATCCCTGGCGCGGACAGCAGTGTCAGAACTCGGCCCGGATGTCTGGACTCTTCAACTGCGCAGCGGCTCCTCGTCTGCAAAGACCCCCTACGGTTGCCTGGCGTTCCTGCTCGCGCGCCTGCCCCAGGCCTACATGGGTTCGCCCACCGCTATTCTCCGGGGTATCACGTCGCTGATCAGGAGTGACGCCGCCGGTCGCCAGTGCGTGATCACCCTGGATACGTCCGGCAGTATCGATGACATGAGTGCCGGGGTCCTGCTTAACATTCTCCTGACCGGCACCGCACGGGTCGTCGCCGTCGCGCCGCAGATCAGCGATCTTCCGGCTGACTTCCACTGGCTCCTCACCGATCACCGCCTCACCGAGGTCAGGCTGGATAACCTCAACGAACTCCAGACCCGCCAGGTCCTGCTTTCCCTGCTGGGCCACCGGGTGTCCGCCTCGCTGGTCAGCACCTTCCACACCATGGTGGGCGGCAACCCGTTGTTGCTCAAGGCGCTCGTCACCGAGCAGCAGCACTCCGGGAACCTGGTCCTCTCCGACTCCGTCTGGACCTTGCGTGACAAAGTGGTGCTGGACGGAGCGGCCAGTCTTGACGACATCGTGCGGTCCCAGTGGACCCGGAAATCTCCGCAGGAACGCGAAGTCATCGAGATGCTCTCCTGCGCCCGGAGCGTGGAGCTGTCCCGGCTGACTGCGGTCTACGGGGCCGGCATTGTGGCTGACATGGAGGACTCCGGCATGCTGGAGATCGACGCGTCCGATTCCCGCTGGGTGACCCTGCGGGAAAAGTACCTTGGCGACGTCGTCCGTTCGTGGCTCAGCATCACCCGGCGCAGGGAGCTTCGAAGCCTGCTCCTCGACGGCAAAGACCCGGACCCCGCCACCATGACGGTGGAAGAGCTGATGGCTTTTTCGGCCTGGACCCAGGAATGCGAGGCGCAACTGAGCCCTGCCATGGCACTGGCAGCGGCTGAGGCCGCCGTTGAGCTCTTTGATCCGCATTTCGCCCTCAGGTATGCGGAGATCCTGAAGCGGAATGATCCCCAGTGGGTGCCCGGCCAACGGCAGAAGGCTGCCGCGTACCTGATGCTGGACCTCCCGGTCCAGGCCATGGCGGCGCTGGAAGACATCTCCCAGCCGCAGCTGGACAACCTTGACGTTGAGGAATTCGCCAGGGTCATCCAGGCCAAGTCCAAGGCAATGGTCTGGCTGCCGGAACATTCGGACCGGGTTCCGGCGCTGCTGCAGGCGGCAAGGAAACGGCTGGGAGTGGACCCGGGCATAGCCGCAGACTGGCCGGAGCCGTTGGCTGCCGCAGCCAACCGGATCAGCCTCAGCGAATTCGAGTACCGGGCCTTTATCGGCGACTACGCCGCTGCCATCCCGGCCCTGGAAGCGGCTGCGGACCCGGAACAGAACACCGATACCTGGTTCCGCATGAACTCTGCCATGATCCTCATGAGCGCGTTGTCCATGAC
>NZ_QAIQ01000370.1 GCF_003061105.1 Arthrobacter sp. HMWF013 | reverse complement strand
CCGGTGGCGTTCTCGGTGCCGAACCTCGCCTCGGCGCTGCCGGCGCTGTTCCCCACCGAGCACCGCTATTCCGCCATGGGGATCGCCTACAACCTGGCGGTGGCCATCTTCGGCGGGACGGCCCCGTTCATCATTGCCTCGCTCATCGAACTGACCGGCGACGACATGGCGATTGCGTACTACCTCATGACCGTGGCCGCGGTTGCCGCCGTGGCCATCTGGTTCCTGCCCGAATCAGCCCGGCGGCACCTGCCCGGGTCCATGCCGAGCGTGGACTCGGAGGAAGCCGCCCGCAAGCTCGTGGAGACCCAGGACAACAACCCGCTGCTGGACCTGGCCTCGCTGCCGTTCGAGAGCAGCTTTGAGATCGCGCGGGCGGAGCACAAGGGACGGCCCGGGAAGCCGACGGTGATGTGACGCAGGGATGTACGACGGCGGCACTTGCGGAGTGCCGAAGTCAGAAATGGCGCGGGTTATCGCTGCAGGCCGGCCCTGATCTGGATAAGGGTGAGGTCCAGCAGTGGCGTCGGGACGTTAAGGCTGCGGGCTCTGCCGGCGAGGTCGCCGAGGATGTGCTCGGCTTCCGAGGGGAGCTCTGCGCTGAGGTCGCGGTACAGGGAGGACGTGAAGGCCGAGCCCGGCTCGGTCAGTATTCCGGCCGCTTGTGCGTGAGCGGCGTCGGAGACGGGGTGTCCTGCCGCGGCGGCCACCGCTTCGGTTTCGCTGATGGCGTCCAGGATTTTGGACTTCCCGCCGGCATCGATGATCCGTCCGACCGGCGCCCGGAACAGGCAGTTGACGATCCCTGCGGCAGCGATGAAGGCCCATTTGTCCCACAGTGCGCCCATGACGTCGTCCACTACCGAGAAGCCGACGGCGGGCACGTCCAGAGCTTGGGAAACCTCCGGTGGGACAGGGTTTCCGTTCAGCCCGCCCACCATGAGGGAGGTGAGGGGCACCTGCTGGCGGACCACATCGCCGTCGAGTGTGGCGACGATCCGGGCCAGGCCGCCGAGCACCTGGCCCGGGTACAGCTGCTCAAGCCGGTCCACGTGGGCCATGCCGTTGAGGATAGGGATGAGGCTGGTTCCAGGCCCGACGAATGCGCCGATCTCGCCGAGGACGCCCTCGACCGCGGTGGCTTTGACCGTGACGAGGATCAGATCGAAGGCCTCTGACCGGTCCGCTGCCGTGATGGTTTTTACCGGGTGCGTCCGGTCAGCAGTGGGGGAGATGAAGCGCAACCCGTCGCGGCGAAGGACCTCCTGCTTGCGCGGCCGCACCAGATACGTGACATCCCGTCCCGCTTCCTGCAGGAGCGTACCGAACGCCCCGCCTGTGGCTCCGGCTCCGACGACGAGTATCCGCATGGCTTCATGCTACGTCAGGCAGGAAGGACCATACGTGCCGCCGTCAGCCCGCCACCGCCGCCTTCGCCTCCTGCTTGGCCTGCATCCATTCGCTCAGCCACGGCGCCCGGACGCTGGAGGTGATCCGGCAGTCGGCCACGAAGGTTCCCTTGGCGCCGGCGTCGATCCAGTCCTGGAGCGCGGTCAGGTCCTCAAGCTCCACCGGCTGGGGGTCTCCCTCCGGCAACTCAAGACGGGCCCGGAACGCCTTGTGCCGGGTATAAACCGTTACCGTGGCGATACTATATGCCAATGGCCCGAGTATCGCTGCAGGGGAGGGGTGAGCTTCGGTGACAGCTACCGAGAGGCCCACGGACGCGACGTTGAGGAATGGCTCACCGTTGGCCCGGTCGAGGTCGATGTCTATTACTTTCCCGTCTGCGATGGTGGCGCATGCCTCGGCCAAATTGTTCGATATCTCCAGCGTGCGGGCGAAATCGTTGGCGGTGCCCAGCGGAAGAACGCCGAGCACGACGTTGGAGCCAGCCAGCCGCCCGGCGGCGTAGGACACAGTCCCGTCGCCGCCACCGACAACCACCAGGTCGTGCCCGTCCGCAAGAACTCGATCAAGAGTCCCGGCCAGGTCTGCCCCCGAAAGTACGTGGTGTAAGGAAGCGATGGGCACGTGTGCCTGGCGCATCGTGTCCACCGCAAGTTCTAGTGCCGCCCCTCGTTGTGATCCGGCGTGGATCACAACGGCGGCAGAGCGGGCGTCCCGGGCAGTTTGCATGTGGGCCATGGTAGGTGGCGGGGACCTTTGGGTTTTCTATGGCGCCGGCATACGACGGCGGCGCGTGAGTTCCAGCCAACGGAACCTCCGTGCGCGGGAAGCCCCCGGCCAGGGTGGGAGACACTCCGCGCGGAAGTGCGGGGCGAACGTTGCCGCAACGTAGAGTTTGGGCATGGGACACAAGGAGCCAATGTCGATCGCTACAGCGCTGCGACAGATCCAGGAGCGCAAGCTCATCCTTCCGGCGATCCAGCGAGAGTATGTCTGGAAACCTTCCCAAATTATCCGCGTGTTTGACTCCATCATGCGCGGCTACCCGATTGGGAGCTTTCTCTCATGGAGGGTGCTGCCGCAGACAATCAGCAAGTTTAAGTTCTACGGAGTCATGAAGGACTACAGCGCCTTCGACAACCGGCACAACCCGGTGGTTGACATACCCACTGACCGCGAGGTCGTCGCCGTTCTCGACGGTCAGCAGAGACTGACCTCACTCAACATCGGGCTTCGGGGTACCTATGCATATAAGGTCCATGGCGGCTGGACGAACAAGCCATGGTCCTACCCCGAGCGGCGTCTCTACCTAAACCTTCTGGGAGAAGCCCCCGAGAATGAGTTCGGCCTCAAGTACCATTTCCAGTTCTTGACCAAGGACGACCTCGAGGCAACAGCGGCCGACGAGAGCAAGTCTTGGTTCCCAGTGTCCGAGATCTTCGACGCAGCCGAACCAGCGGCCATGATGCAGATTCCGGCTAAGTACGGCGTCGGGAACAACGAGACAGCAGTCGCGCTCGCCGCGAAGCTCTGGCAGGAGATCCACCACAGCGCCAGCCTCCACTTCTATGAAGAAGACGAGCAGGACATCGAACGTGTCCTCGACATCTTCGTGCGAGTCAACTCTGGCGGCACGGTCTTGTCCTACAGCGATCTGCTTCTGTCTATTGCGACGGCGCAGTGGGAGGGCGATGCTCGTGCCGCCGTCCACGGCTTGGTGGACTCCCTCAACCAGACGGGGAACGGGTTCAACTTCTCCCGAGACACGATCTTGAAGTCAGGACTGGTGCTTGCGGACGTCGGTGACATCGGGTTCAAGGTCAAGAACTTCACTACTTCCAACATGGCGAAGCTTGAGGCCGGCTGGGATGTCATGAGTACTTCCCTTCACGTCGCGGTCGGGCTTCTCAGCGATTTCGGGCTTTCAGGCGGAGCCCTCACTGCGGACAGTATCCTTATCCCAGTCGCCTCCTACGTGCACCACCGGAAGCTGGGACACTCATACCGCGAGTCACCCGGGTCCCGAGAGGATCGTGAAGCGCTTCGGTCTTGGGTTCTGCGGTCCCTCATCGTGCGCGGCGTCTGGGGCTCTGGCCTGGACACCTTGCTCCGCGACCTGCGTGAGGTCATCAAGGCCAAGGGTGGCTCGGCGTTCCCGGTCGCGGCGATAGAACAAGCAATGGCACTTCGTGGCAAGTCGCTCGCAGTCACAGACGCCCTGGTCGACGACATCTTGAGCCTGGAGTACGGCAGAGCTCGAACGTTTGCGGTGCTAGCAGCCCTTTTCCCGCATGTCGACACGCGCAACCAGTTTCACATCGACCACGTGTTTCCGGCTGCACGGTTCGACAAGAAGGAACTGGCGAGTCACAGGAACGCCGACGGCGCACCTCGATTCACCGCCGAATCCATCGACGAGCTCGTCTCATTACGGGACCGTCTGCCGAACCTTCAACTGCTTCCAGGACTCGAAAACATTGGTAAGTCTGACAAGGCACCGAATGATTGGCTTGCGGCGGAGTTTCCTTCTCCAGACGACCGCAGCGCATTCCTCGCACGACATGCTTTGCCTTCGCCGCTGCCGCACTCAGTTGACGAGTTCACCGCGTTCTTCGAGCAGCGGCGCGAGAATCTAACGGCTCGTATTCTCGACAAATTCAAGAGCTATAGGCCGGAGCCAATCGGGCTTCAGACTGGCCCTCCGCCCGTTGACCTGGATGAGGAACTCGCAGAAGGCGACTACGAGGACTGACCCTAAGGGCTGTGAGCCGACGTGTCACTTCGGGCTGCTCTACCCCGCCACCGCCGCCTTCGCCTCCTGCTTGGCCTGCATCCACTCGCTCAGCCACGGGGCCCGGACGCTCGACGTGATGCGGCAGTCGGCCACGAAGGTTCCCTTGGCGCCGGCGTCGATCCAGTCCGTGAGCGCGGATAGGTCCGCCAGTGAGCGGATGATCGCCGACTCAGCACCGAGCGCGCGGGCCACGCCGCTGAAGTCCACTTCCGGGATCAGCATGGGCTTTTCGGTCAGGCCCTGGGAGCCGTACTGGTGGATTTCGGCTCCGTAGGCCGCATCGTTATAGATCACCACGATGGCGCTGCTCGCCGCCCCGATCAGCGATTCGAGGTCGGACAGCCCCATCAGGAAACCGCCGTCACCGGAAGCCAGCACCAGGGTGCGGCCGTCCTCCACGGCGCGGGCCGCCCCGACGGCGCTGGCAAGGCCCAGGCCGATGCTCTGGAATGCGGTCCCCACCATGACCAGGTCCTGCGGCCTGGGGATGCGCCAGTACATGGGTGCCCAGCCGACGAAGTGCCCGCCGTCCTGGACCACCGTGCGGCGCTCCGGCAGCACAGCATCGAGCGCCGCGGCCAGGGAGCGCGGGTCCAGCCGGCCGTCCACCGTCTCCGCTGAGCCGGCCTCGTGGCCCGGTCCCTCGGCCAGACGCTTGCGGGCTTCCGCGCGCCAGGCCGATACACGGCCGGCGTCCGGAGCCCCGCCATCCAGCATCCCCAGGAGCTGTCCCGCGGCAGACTTCACGTCCGCGCTGACGAATGTATCCACTCGGGGGTGCGTGGGCTGCAGGGCGGCATCAATCTGGATGACGGTGCTGTCCGGGCCGAGCAGGTGCCCGAACCGCATGGTGAAGGGGCTCAGGCTTGCCCCGGCCACGAGGACCACATCGGCCTCGCCCATGAGCCCGGCCGCGGTGTCCGTGCCGAAACCGCCGGCGACGCCCAGGTACCCCTCGCCTTTGAGGAGGTTGAGCGCCAGGGCGGTTCCGGCGGTGAGTGCGCCGAGGCGGTCGGCGAGCTCGCGGAGTTCCGGGCCGGCTCCGGCGAGATGCGCACCGCGGCCGGCCAGGATCAGCGGCCGCTTCGCCCCGGCGAGCAGCCGGGCTACCTGCCCAAGGCCGCCGTCGACGTCGTCCGTCATCTTCGGTGCCTGCGGCTCCGGAAGTTCCTCGTCCGCTGCCTCGAGCGCCGCGAGGTCGTAGGGAATGGCAATCACGACCGCGGTGCGCTTGGTGAGTGCGTACTCCACCGCCTGGCGGGTGATGGCGCCCGCGGCGTCGCGGGTGACGGTGAAGGTGGCCGCGCCGAGGCCCGCGGCGATTGCCGCCTGGTCCACGTCCTGCGGCCGGGCGCCGCTGCTCGGGGCGTCCCCGGTGACCAGCACCACGGGGATCTGCGCCTGGACCGCCTCGGCGAGGGCGGTGAGTGCGTTGGTGTAGCCGGGGCCGTAGGTGGTGGTGCCCGCCGCGAGGCGCCCGGACGTCCGGTAGTAGGCATCGGCCGCGGCGATGGCGGCGCCTTCATGGCGGACGGCGGAGAAGCGGAGGCCCAGCTGTTCCGCGGCGTCGAGGAAGTAGACGTTGCCGTTGCCCATGACGCCGAACACGTCGCTGACGTAGCTGCTGAGAACCTGTGCCACGCGGCCGGAGACGGTAAATGTAGTCATGCAGGAATCTTGTGGGCTGGCCCACAGATAGGCAAGAGCGAAGACGTTGATTGGGATGTTTGGCAGGGGAGTACGGGTGCAAGTGAAAATATGCCCATTGTGGCGTGGATCACCCGCAGTTTAGGTGGACGGGCGGGATTCCTGCTCGGAGAGCCGGCTGAGGAGGCCGTCGTAGCGGGGTGGCATGAGTTCCAACACTGAGATGGCCGTGCTGGTCCGTTGGATCCCCTCGATTTCGAGGATCTCGTTGGTGATGCGGTAGAGATCGGCCGTGCTGCGGGCCACCACCTTGGCCATGAGGTCTGCGTCGCCTGTGGTGGCGTGCACCTCGATGACCTCCGGGATCGCGGCGAGCCCGTCCTCCACCGCGCCTGTCCGGGTCTGGCTGATGGACAG
The DNA here is from genome assembly GCF_003061105.1 of Arthrobacter sp. HMWF013. Taxonomy (GTDB): domain Bacteria; phylum Actinomycetota; class Actinomycetes; order Actinomycetales; family Micrococcaceae; genus Arthrobacter. The sequence goes on along the minus strand of NZ_QAIQ01000370.1, from coordinate 658 downwards.
TGAGAGGAAGGCCATGAGGTCGTAGCCAAGAGCAGCGGGGTCCAGCCTCCGGCTGAAGGAGCGGAGGGCGCCGCTGCGTTCCAGCCGTGCCAGCCGGGCGTGGACCGTGTTCCGTGCGACGCCGAGTGTCCGGGAGAGTGCCAGGGCGCTGGCTTCCGGATCCTTGTCGAGGGCCAGGATGATCCTGCCGTCGAGGGAATCAAGGGTGCGGGGATTCGGGATGGTCATATTTTCATCACAGTCAGTAGAAGTTGAGCAGAAGTCCCAATGGGTTGAGGGTATCTTGCATTGTGTGCCGGGTCACAACATGATCGTTCCTCATGACCCGTGATCAGCTCCTGACCGCACCGGACACCGCGCTTCCCACCCTTCGTGGCGCCGTGGCCGGACTTCCGCCCTACGTCCCGGGCCGGCGCAGCGCCGGCATGGACATCGCGGCCCTCGCCAGCAACGAAAGCCACTACGAACCCCTGCCCGCCGCCGCGGCTGCGGTGGCCGCAGCGGCCGGTACCATGAACCGCTACCCGGACAGTGCCGCCGTCGAACTCCGCGAACGGCTCGCCCTCCACCTCGGCGTGACCGCCGAAGAGGTGGCGGTGGGACCCGGCAGCGTCGGCGTTCTCCAGCAGGTCATCACCGGCCTGTGCGACGCCGGGGA
>NZ_QAIQ01000369.1 GCF_003061105.1 Arthrobacter sp. HMWF013 | reverse complement strand
GTGCCAGTGAGTGCCGGGACTGAGGGTGCGCTGCGGGGTCCGCGTGCCGGTGGACCAGTTTCCAGAGTCCTTCTTCCCGCCGGAAGATGCTGGTCACGCGGAGCGCGAATTCCTCGGGGGCCGGAGCTCCCTCCACCCGGGCCCTGAAGTGCTCGGTTTCCACGAGGTACGCGGTGTTGAGGGCTTTGTACGAGGTGACGGTGTCGAAGCCGAGCATCTCGCCGTCGTGGAAATACCGGGATGCCTGGTCCAGCCGGGCTTCCACCTGCGCCCAGCCGCGGGCGATGCCGCCGAACGGGTTGGCAAGGGTGACGTCGTCGAGCCTGGAGTACAGGTCCTTCACCGGACCCGGGTTTCCGCGTGTGATCTCCGGGACCGCCAGGTGGTACCGGTCCACTTCTTCTTCAAAACTTGGTGCGAGCATGGCGTGCCTCCGGCGGGGTCTAGTCTTCGATCGTGGCGATGATGGCGCCGGCCGAAACCGTTTCGCCGGCGCTGGCACCCAGGCCAACGATGATCCCGGAGCGGTGCGCGGTGAGGGGCTGCTCCATCTTCATCGCTTCGAGCACCACCACCAGGTCTCCCTCGGTCACAGCATCGCCGTTGGTGACGGCTACCTTGACGATGGTGCCCTGCATCGGAGAGGTGAGGGCGTTGCCGGTGGCGGCAGCTGCCTGCCCGCCGGAGCGGAGGCGCTTCTTGGACTTGCCGGGCTTCGCGCCGGCACCGGGGCCGGTTCCGATCGAACCCAGGGCGGCCGGCAGCACAACCTCAAGCCGTTTGCCGCCTACTTCCACCGTGACGCGCTGGCGTTCGCCGACGTCGGGCGTTTCAGCCTCGGTGCCTGTGGGCGTCCAGGCCGGGATGTCATTGACGAACGCCGTTTCGATCCACCGGGTATGGACCGTGAACGGGCCCTCCGCGGGAGCGAAGTCCGGGTTGGTGACGACGGCGAGGTCGAAGGGGATGACGGTGGGAATGCCTTCCACCACCATTTCCTCCAGGGCACGGCGGGAACGCTGCAGGGCCTGGGTGCGGGTGGCGCCGGTGACGATCAGTTTGGAGAGCATGGAGTCGAAGTTGCCGCTGATGACATCGCCCTCCTCCACGCCGGAGTCAATGCGGATGCCGGGACCTGTGGGGTTCTTCAGGGTGGTGATGGTGCCGGGCGCGGGCATGAAGTTCCGGCCCGGGTCTTCGCCGGTGATGCGGAACTCGATGGAGTGGCCGCGGACCTCGGGGTCCCCGTAGCCAAGCGCTTCGCCGCGGGCCAGCCGGAACTGTTCGCGGACCAGGTCAATGCCGGTGACCTCTTCCGAGACGCAGTGCTCCACCTGGAGGCGGGTGTTGACCTCGAGGAAGGAAATGGTGCCGTCCTGGCCCACCAGGAATTCGCAGGTGCCGGCGCCGAGGTAGCCGGCTTCCTTCAGGATCGCCTTGGAGGATTCGTAGAGGCGGCGGTTCTGCTCTTCGGTGAGGAACGGTGCCGGGGCTTCCTCCACCAGCTTCTGGTTGCGGCGCTGCAGCGAGCAGTCACGGGTGGAGACCACCACCACGTTGCCGTGGGCATCGGCGAGGCACTGGGTTTCGACGTGGCGCGGTGCGTCCAGGAAGCGCTCAATGAAGCATTCGCCGCGGCCGAAGGCGGCGACGGCTTCGCGAACGGCGGATTCGAACAGCTCGGGGATTTCCTCACGGGTGCGCGCCACCTTGATGCCGCGGCCGCCGCCGCCGAAAGCGGCCTTGATGGCTACCGGGAGGCCGAATTTGTCCACGAATTCGAGGATTTCCTCGGCCGATTCGACCGGATCGGCTGTGCCCGGGACCTGCGGGGCGCCCACTTTTTCGGCGATGTGGCGGGCCTGGACCTTGTCGCCCAAGGCGGAGATTGCGGCGGGGGAAGGGCCGATCCAGGTGATGCCGGCGTCGATGACCTTCGCGGCAAACTCGGCGTTCTCTGCCAGGAAGCCATAACCGGGGTGGATCGCGTCGGCACCGGACTGCCGGGCGGCGTCGATAATTTTTTCCATCACCAGATAGGACTCGGCGGCGGTGTTCCCGCCCAGGGAGTAGGCCTCGTCGGCAAGCCGGACGTGCAGTGCATCGCGGTCAGGATCCGCGTAGACAGCCACAGAGGCGATGCCTTCATCGCGGGCCGCGCGGATGATCCGGACGGCGATTTCTCCGCGGTTGGCGATCAGCACCTTGGTGAGGTTCGACTGCACGGGACTGGCGGACTGCTCCAAATTTGCTGACAAGGCGTCTCCTTCTTTCCTTCAGGGAGCCTAGCGCGATTTTGTGGGTTCCGCCGATATTACTTGCTGATTCCGCGCGTAAATGGGCAAGGCTTTGTAGGGAAGCTACAAAGACCTGCGGAAATGTCCCGCTTTAGTCCGCCAGCCACAGTTCGGTGATGCGTACGTTTGCCTGTCCGAGGAGGTTCCGCAGCGTGGAAATGGACAGCCCGACGACGGCGTGAGGGTCGCCGTCGACCTTCCGGATGAAGGCTCCGCCCAGGCCGTCGATCGTGAACGAGCCGGCGCAGTTCAGCGGCTCGCCGGTGGCGATGTACGCGTCGATTTCCTCCGGTGCCATGTCCATGAAGTGGACCTCCGCGGACGCCACCGCTCCGAGAGTGGCGCCCGATCCCGGTGCTGTTCCGCCGCCGTCGGACGTTCCGTACTCCCCGTCCGAGGGCTCGTGCCCGGCGGCGGTGGCACGGCAGTCCACCAGCCAGTGGCCGGTGTGCAGGACCCCGCTGTTCCCGCTCATCCGGAGCATGCGTTCACGGGCGACGGCAGCGGTGTACGGTTTGCCGTGCGACTCGCCGTCGAACTCGAAGACGGAGTCGCAGCCGATGACCAGCGCGCCCTCCGCCTCGGGCAGCGCTGCCACCGCCTCCGCCTTGGCCCGGGCGAGCAACAGCGCGGTATCGTGCGGATCCGTGACGCCGTAGCGGGCCTGGACTGCGTCCTCGTCCACATCGGACACCAGCACCGTGTGCCGGATGCCGGCCTCGGCGAGGAGTTTGGTGCGGGCGGGGGACTGGGAGGCAAGGATCAGGCGGGTCACGGTTTAAGCCTAGTGGACCGGCTCGCTGACCTTGGCGGTGCCGGACGCCAGGCGTTCGAGTTTGGCGCCCTCCACGTCCACGTCCGGCAGGATCCGGTCCAGCCACCTGGGCAGCCACCAGGTCTTTTCGCCGAGCAGGTACATCAGTGCCGGAACGATCGTCATGCGCACCACGAAGGCATCAAGCAGCACGCCGAACGCCATGGCGAAGCCCAGCGGCCGGACCATGGTCAGGTGGCTGAAGATGAAGCCGGCAAAGACGCTGACCATGATGATCGCCGCCGCGGTGACCACGGCCGCCGCGTGGCTGAAGCCGATGCGCACCGCCTTCTTTGCGGGGGCGCCGTGCATGTAGGACTCGCGCATCCCCGAGGCGATGAACACCTGGTAATCCATGGCCAGGCCGAAGAGCACGCCGATCAGGATGATGGGCAGGAAGCTCAGCACTGCGCCGGGGTTGGCGACGTCGAACACCCCGCCCAGCCAGCCCCACTGGTAGACGGCCACCACAAGGCCGAACGCGGCGGCCAGCGACAAAAGGAAGCCGCCTGTTGCCAGCAGCGGAACCACAATGGAGCGGAACACCAGCAGGAGCAGGATCAGGGAAAGCCCGACGACGATTGCCAGGTAGGGCGGCAGGGCGTCGCCGAGTTTCGTGGAGACATCGATGTTGCCGGCCGTCTGGCCGGTCAGGCCGATGGTCACTCCTGTTTCGGACTGGATCTGCGAGCCGCGTTCGCGCAGTTCGCTGACCACCTGCACGGTGCCTGCCTTCGCAGGCCCCTCTTCCGGAATGACCTGGAACACGGCGGTCCGGCGGTCCTCGCTGAGCGCTACCGGCACGGCGGCCACCACGTTGTCCACACCACGGATCAGGTCCGCGACGTCGTATTGCAGTTCCTGGGCCTGCGCGGCGTCCAGTCCGGCAGGGAACTCACCCACCACCACAATCGGGCCGCTGACGCCTTCGCCGAAGCTGCGGGCGGTCAGGTCGTAGGCCTGGTAGGCCTCGGAGTCGACCGGTTCGGAGCCGCCGTCGGGCAGTGCGAGCTGGAGCTGCGCGGCGGGAAGGGCCAGTGTGCCCAGCAGCAGCACTCCGGCGATCAGTGCCACAACCGGATGGCGTGTCACCAGGCCGCCCCAGCCGCGGGTGCTTTTCTCCTCGTCCCGGGCCTCATCCGCGACCTCATGGCCGGCTTCGGCGTTATGGGCGTCAGCCTTTGCCCAGGCGCGTTTGGAGATGATGCGGCGTCCGATCAGGGACAGCATGGCCGGGGTCAGGGAAAGCGCCACCAGGACAGCCACCGCCACGGTACCGGCAGCTGCAAGGCCCATCACGCTGAGGAACGGCAGCCCGGGGACCACCAGGGCAGCCAGCGCAATAATGACTGTCAGGCCGGCGAAGAGCACCGCGTTGCCCGAAGTTCCCGTCGCGCGCGCCACCGACTCCTCCGGAGCCATCCCCGCCAGCAGCTGGGTACGGTGCCGGTTGACGATAAACAGCGAATAGTCGATGCCGACAGCCAGGCCGAGCATCAGCGCAAGCATGGGGGAGATGGAGCTCATGTCGAACGCGCCGGACAGGGCAAACGTGATGCCGACGCCCACTCCAACACCGATAATGGCCATCAGCAGCGGCAGGCCTGCGGCGATCAGGGTGCCGAGCATCAGGATCAGGACCATCGCGGCCACGGCGATGCCGATGAGTTCAGCCGTTCCGAAGAGCTCCGAAATGTCCTCGGTGATTTCCTTGCTGGCCAGGGCTGTCACGCCGGCCCCGGATGTTCCGTGGGCGATGTCCTGGACCTGTTGCCGGACGGCCGGGGTGAGGGCATTGATGGAGGTGTTGAACTGCACCTGTGCCACCGCGGCCTGGCCGTCCTCGGAGACGAAGCGGACGCCTTCGGACGCCTCGGCCTGGCGTTTGCCGAGCTCCAGCTTGGCCTTGGCGGCCTCAAGTTCCTGGGCGCCGGCGTCGAGCTGTGCCTGGCCTTGCGCCATCGCAGCCTTCTGCTGGCCCAGCTGCGCCTCGATCATGGCCGCAGGTGCGCCGGCGGCAGCGAGCTGCTGCTCAGCTGCGGCAAGTTGGGACTTTCCGGCGTCGAGCTGGGCGCGGGAGGCGTCCAGCCGGGCCTGGCCGGCGGCGAGCTGCTGCTCACCCTCGGCGATGGCCGTCGAGGCCTGGTCCAGTTGCGCCTGGGTGGCGAACGGGTCCACGGTGCCCTTGACGTCAGGCAGGTCTCCGAGCTCGTTCAGGGCATCCGTGACGGCTGCCCGGCTTCCGTCCGTGAACCCGCCCGCCGGGGCTTCAAAGACGATGGTGGCGGATCCGCCGGAGGCTGAGGGCAGTTCCTGCTTCAGCTTGTCGGCGATCCGCTGGGTCTCGGTGCCCGGGATCTGGAAGTTGTTGGACAGCGTGCCATGGAAGGCGGCGGCGGACCCGCCGACGGCCACCAGTACCGCGAGCCAGAGGGAAATGACCAGCCAGCGGTGGCGGTAGGAGAACTTGCCAAGCCGGTAGAGCAACAGGGCCATGTCAGAGCCGTTCTTTGAGGAGGGTAGTGGAGGTGGCGGTGCCCGCCGCGGGGCTGCCGGGTCTGGGGCTGGCGAAGCCGGTGCCGAGGTAGCCCATGGCGTCTATCAGCAGCTGGCGGAGGGTGGAGAGCGATTCGGGGGAGAGATCGGCGCCGCAGCGGATGAACCACACGTCCATGGCCGCCTTGCCGCAGGAGATGACTGATCCGGCAAGGGACCGAAGGTAGAGCTCATCCACTTCGGCGCCGGGCGATGCAGCGAAGCGTTCCCGCGCTGCGCCGATGATCTGTTCGGTGCAGTGGTCCCACGCCTCGAGTTCTGAGCGGGACAGCAGGGCGTTCTCCTGCATCAGGGTGAACAGTTCAGCGAGCGGAGCCACTGTCATGGGGTCCGCGAGCCGCATCAGGGCAGCGCGCGCGGATTCGAGGATGGGCTCGTTGGCGGGCCGCTGCCGGAACTGCCGGAGGACACTGTCCAGGAACCCGTGCGTGACAGCGGCAATGGCGGCTTCAGTGCTGCTGAAGTAATTGAAGAACGTGCGCCGCGAAATGCCTGCCGCTTCGGCGATGTCCTCCACCGTGAAATTTCCCGGGCCTTTGCCCCGCAGCAGCGTCAGGGCAGCATCGGTGATTGCCTGGCGGGTGGCGGCCTTGTTGAGTTCACGGCGCGAAAGCGGTTCGGACATGAAATTACACTACGTGCAAGTTTGCACGGCGCGCAACTTAATTCACAGGAAGATGAAAGGTTACCGACAGGTTCAGCTGAACTTGCCGCAGGAGACTGGAAAGGTCCCGTCAGGGGGCAACATGACCAGCCGTCACCGGACGGCGGATCCAGGAGACACAAATGGTACGCACGAAGAGAATTACCCTGGGCGTCACGGCCACAGCACTGGCCTTGGGCGCCGGAATCGGGATTGCCGGGATGGCGTCAGCAACCACCACGCCCACTCCGGCACCCAGTGCCAGCTCAAGCGCCCCGGCGGATAGCGGCACCGGCGCTGCTCCGGCCGATGGCAAGGGAGGGCGCGGCGGTCACGGCCACGGCGGCATCCGCGGCGTGGACGCTGCCGGTCTGGCCACCAAGCTTGGGGTGGACGAGGCCAAGGTCACCGACGCCTTGAAGGCCGCCCGCGAGGCCAATAAGCCCACCACAAAGCCGGCTGAAGGCGAAAAGCCGGATACGGCTGCCCGGGACGCGGCCCTCGCCAAGTCCTTGGCTGAAGCACTGGGTATCGAGGAGGCCAAGGTCACCACCGCCCTGGCGGAGCTCCGCAGCGAGGCACAGGCCGAAAAGGCTGCTGCCCTGAAAACGAAGCTGGATCAGGCGGTCACTGACGGCAAACTGACCCAGGCTGAAGCGGACGCCGTCACCAAGGCTGTCGAGGCCGGAGTGATCGGGGGCGGCGGCCGCTAGCAGGTCCGCCACTCCTGAGGGGACCAACACCCCTCAGGAGGGGCGGACTTCCCAGGTGAAACACACAGGGAAGTCCCCGGGAAAATTTCCCGGGGACTTCCCTGTTGGTGTCTGTGGTGGCCTACGGTCAGACCGTCATCTGGGGATCAGGCCTTGGTGCCGGCCAGTTCCCTGGGGATCAGGCCTTGGTGCCGGCCAGTTCCCTGCCGGCGTCCGGCGAAGCGGTGCCTTCGGCGGCGGCGGAATCCGCGGCGGGGGAGTCGGCGTCGTCGTCCACGAACGGGGTGCCGTTGCGCGGCGCGTTGTAGAGCGTCTCGTCCAGGATGCCCTGGCGTTTGGACACGATGGTGGGGACCAGTGCCTGGCCGGCCACGTTCACCGCGGTGCGGCCCATGTCCAGGATGGGATCAATCGCCAGCAGGAGGCCGACGCCGGCCAGCGGCAGTCCCAGCGTGGAGAGCGTCAGGGTGAGCATCACCACGGCACCGGTGGTGCCCGCCGTTGCTGCAGAGCCGAGGACCGAGACCAGCGCGATCAGCAGGTACTGGGTGAAGTCGAGCTGGACGCCGAAGAACTGGGCCACGAAGATCGCAGAGATGGCCGGGTAGATCGCTGCGCAGCCGTCCATCTTGGTGGTGGCACCGAGGGGCACGGCGAACGAGGCATAGGCGCGGGGAACGCCCAGGCTGCGTTCGGTGACCCGCTGGGTCAGGGGCAGGGTGCCCACCGACGAGCGGGAGACGAACGCCAGCTGCACGGCCGGCCACACGCCGGAGAAGTACTGCTTCACGGACAGGCCGTGGGTGCGGATCAGGACCGGGTAGACCACAAACAGCACCAGGGCGAGGCCCACATAGATGGCGAAGGTGAACTTGCCCAGGGCCCCGATGGTGTCCCAGCCGTAGACGGCCACGGCGTTGCCGATCAGGCCGACGGTACCGATGGGGGCAATCCGGATGATCCACCACAGGACCTTCTGGATCACGGCGAGGGCGGAAGCATTGAGGTTCAGGAAAGGCTCGGCCGCTTTGCCCACCTTGAGCGCGGCCACGCCGACCGCGATGGCGATGACCAGGATCTGGAGCACGTTGAAGCTGACGGAGGTGCTGACCGTGGTGGCCGCGTTGGCGCTTTCCGTCACGGTGGAGCTTGCGCCGAGTCCCAGGAAGTTCTTGGGGAACAGTCCAACCAGGAAGGACCACCAGTCGCCGGACTTGCCGGAGTACTTGGCCTCCTGGGTGATGCCGGTGTTGGCGCCGGGTTGCAGGAGCACACCAAGGCCAATGCCGATCAGGACGGCGATCAGGGAGGTGATGGCGAACCAGAGCAGGGTGTTCCAGGCCAGCTTGGCGGCGTTGGAGACCTGGCGCAGGTTCGAGATGGAGCTGACCACAGCCGTGAAGATCAGCGGCACCACGGCAGTCTGCAGCAGCGAGACATAGCTGGAACCAATGGTCTGCAGCGTGGCGCCCAGGCCGTTGGGCTCTGCCTTGGTGCTGCCCGTGTACTTGGCCAGCAGGCCGAGGCCCAGCCCCACGATGAGGGCGGCGATGATCTGGAAGCCGAACGAGCCTGCCCATTTGGGCAGCTGGAAGCCGGTCTTTCCTGCGGATTCGGGGGTGCGGGTTTGAGTGCTCACCAGAACACGCTAGGGCGGGTCCACTTAGCACAGCGAACGAACGTTGAGAAATATTACGCCGACACAAACGCCGTTGCACCTGGAATACCCCGCAAATCCGGCGTCATACAAGGCAATTGTGAAGTTATTCCCGCTCCGGCTGTGGCGAACCTCTCCCCAGTGAGGCGGGAGGAGAGGGACTCGGCGGCCGCAAGGCTCCCCGTCACGCCTGATACCCACAACGCGGGGTCACTTGACGCCCGATACCGCCGTCGGATTGGGCGTCAAATGACCCCGCGTTGCTTTATGAGGGGCGAGTCGGGGCGATTGGGAGCTAGGAGAGCAGCGCCCGGCGGAGGGTGTCGAGGCCAACGGAGCCGATGTTAAGGGCGCGGGTGTGGAACTCCTTGAGGTCAAAGCCGGGCCGGGCCTCAAGTTCCGCACGGATCTGCTCCCAGAGCCGCTGCCCCACTTTGTAGGACGGCGCCTGGCCGGGCCAGCCGAGGTACCGGGTGAATTCGAAGTTGAGCTGGCCCTCGCTGATAGGCAGGTTCTCCCTCAGGAATGCGTAACCCTTGTCCGGGGTCCAGGTTCCGGAGCCCCAGCGTTCAGGGACCTGCATTTCCAGGTGGATGCCGATGTCGAACACCACGCGGGCGGCCCGCATCCGCTGCATGTCCAGCATGCCCATGTGGTCGCCGGGGTCGGTGAGGTACCCGAGTTCCTGCATCAGCTTCTCCGCGTACAGTGCCCAGCCTTCGCCGTGGCCCGAGGTCCAGCAGACGTTCCGCCGCCACTTGTTGAGCAGTTCCCGCCGATAGGTGGCGGTGGCTACCTGCAGGTGGTGGCCCGGAACTCCTTCATGGAACACGGTGGTGGTCTCTGCCCAGGTGGTGAAGGTATCCTCGCCGGCCGGGACGGACCACCACATCCGGCCGGGACGGCTGAAGTCATCGGACGGGCCGGTGTAATAAATGCCGCCCTCGTCGGTGGGAGCGATCAGGCATTCGAGCTTTTTCATCACGTCGGGGATTTCGAAGTGCACTCCGGCGAGGTCTGCAACGGCCTTGTCCGAGAGTTCCTGCATCCAGGCCTTGAGCGCGTCAGTGCCCTTGAGTTGCCGTGCCGGATCATTGTTGAGGATGTCTTTGGCCTCAGCGATGCCGGCCCCGGGTTGGATGGTGTCCGCCACTTTTTCCTGTTCGGCGATGAGGCGGTCGAGTTCCTGGACGCCCCACGCGTAGGTTTCCTCGAGGTCGACGGCGGCGCCCAGGAAGGAGCGCGAGGCGAGGGCATAGCGCTCCCGGCCCACCGCGTCTTTCTGCGGGGCGGCGGGAAGCAGTTCAGTGCTCAGGAAGTCAGCCAGCTCCGTGTAGGCACCACGCGCGGCGCCGGCACCGGCGTGGAGCTTTTCCTGGATATTCTCCGGCAGGGGACCGGCCTCGGTCCGCGCCCCGGCCGCGAGCTTCGCGAAGAAGCCGTCCCCGGCGGCGTACTTGGTGGCCTGTTCAATGACCGTCGAGACCTGGCGCGCGGCTGCAACCCTTCCCGCTTCCTTGGCCGTCCGAAGTGCGTCGATGTAGCCGCGGACAGCACCGGGCACGTTCAGGGCCCGGCCGGCAATGTGATCCCACTGCTCCGCCGTTTCGGTGGGCATGAGGTCAAAGATGGCCCGGATGTCCTGAGCGGGCGAGGCGATGTTATTGAGGTTGGCTTCATCCCACCCGGACTCGTGGATTTCAAGCTGGAGCCCCAGCCGCTCACCCATGGCGTCCAGGGTGACGGCGTCAACATCATCCTGCGGTGCGAGGCCGGCCAGCGCGGCGAGCGCCTTCCGGGCTTCCGCCGCGAAGGCGGCGATGCCGGCCGGGGAGTAATCCGGGTACTCGGTCTCGTGGCCCGCGATGCCCAGTACGGTGGCAAACGAAGGATCCAGCCGGATCAGTGTGTCCGTGTAGTCATCCGCCACTGCATCAATGGCGGTCCGGGGACGGGTGGCGGGGGCGGTTTCGGTAGTCACCCCAAGAGCCTAACCCCGGCTCCGCCTCCAGGCACCGGGACCCGGCGTGGGCGCAAGCCGAAGTTGCTGCCGGCGGACCCAGTGCCGGACTGTGGGCTTGCCCGCCGCAGCGGCTTCCGTGCCGGTTAAGGAAAGAACGACGGCGGTGAGCGCCGCGAGCTCCTCGGCGGACGGTTGCCCCTTCACCACAGAGAACAGGGGTTCGGCGGACTCTTCCGCCGGCTTGTCCTGGGCGCTCACAACGGAATGTTTCCGTGCTTCTTGGTGGGCAGGCTGGCCCGTTTGTCACGCAGTGCCCGCAGGCCCTTGATGATCTGGAGCCGGGTTTCAGACGGTGCGATCACGGCATCAATGTAACCAAGCTGGGCGGCCTGGTACGGATTGAGCAGTTCTTCCTCATACTGCCGGATGACCTCGGAGCGCCGGGCTTCAACGTCTCCGCCGGCCTCGGCAACGGACGCCAGCTCACGGCGGTAAAGGATATTGACCGCGCCCTGGGCGCCCATGACGCCGATCTGCGCTGTGGGCCACGCCAGGTTGAGGTCCGCACCGAGTTTTTTGGAGCCCATCACGATGTACGCGCCGCCGTAGGCCTTGCGTGTGATGACTGTCAGCTTGGGGACGGTGGCCTCGGCGTAGGCGTACAGCAGCTTGGCGCCGCGGCGGATGATGCCCTGGAACTCCTGGTCCTTGCCGGGCAGGAAGCCGGGAACATCCACCAGGGTAATGATGGGGATGTTGAACGCATCGCAGTGTCGGACAAAGCGGGCGGCCTTCTCCGAGGCGGCGATGTCCAGTGTGCCGGCGAACTGCAGCGGCTGGTTGGCCACGATTCCCACTGTGTGGCCTTCAACGCGGCCGTAGCCGATGATCACGTTCGGGGCGTACAGGGACTGCATCTCCAGGAAGTGCGCGTCGTCCACAATCTGGCTGATGACAGTGCGCATGTCGTACGGCTGGTTCGCCGAGTCCGGGACAAGCGCGTCCAGGGCGAGGTCGTCGTCGTCGATCTCCAGGTCCTGCTGGTGCTCCAGCACAGGGGCCTCGGCGAGGTTGTTGGACGGCAGGAAGTCCAGCAGTTCGCGGACGAATTCGATGGCGTCGGCCTCATCAGAGGCCAGGTAGGTGGAGGTCCCTGTTGTGGCGTTATGCTGCCGCGCCCCACCGAGGGTTTCCATGTCCACATCCTCGCCGGTGACGGTTTTGATGACGTCCGGTCCGGTGATGAACATGTGTGAGGTCTTATCCACCATCACCACGTAATCGGTGAGGGCCGGGGAGTAGGCTGCGCCGCCGGCCGACGGGCCCATGATGAGTGAAATCTGCGGCACCACCCCCGAAGCGTGGACGTTGTTCCGGAAGATATCGGCGAACATGGCCAGCGAGGCGACGCCTTCCTGGATGCGTGCGCCGCCGCCGTCGAGGATGCCCACCACCGGGCAGCCGTTGCGAAGGGCGAATTCCTGGACCTTGACGATTTTCTCGCCGTTGACCTGGCTCAGGGAGCCCCCGAATACGGAAAAGTCCTGGCTGTAGACGGCCACCGGCCGGCCGTCCACGGTGCCGTAGCCCGAGACCAGGCCGTCGCCGAGGAACCTCTTTTTCTCCATGCCAAAGGCAGTGGAGCGGTGTACGGCAAGGGCATCGAACTCCACGAAAGAGCCCTCGTCCAGCAGAAGCTCAACGCGCTCGCGGGCTGTGTTCTTGCCGCGGGCGTGCTGCTTTTCGATGGCCTCGGGGCCGGAGGGCTGTTCTGCACGGGCCTGGCGGTCGCGGAAATCGGCGATCTTTCCCGCTGTCGTTGTCAGATCGTGGCTCATTCAGTATCTCCGGCTCTGTAGCAGATTGGTGCTGTAACAATGTGGTGTTTCCTGCGCGGTGGACGCCCGGCTGGACGCGGGAGTTAAGTGGATTCCACACAAAAAACGGACCCTGCTCGCTAGTCTAATGACGCCCTGGGCCAGGGCCGCTGTAGAAAACCTACAATTTTCGGCCTTCTTCCGCCGCGCTCCCGCATGTTACCGGTGAGTAACATAAGTCGGTTACAGTTGGTCCATGACTTCGAGCAACGACGCACGGACCGCCGCGGCCCCCTATCAGTCCACCGGTTCCCTGGAGGGCCGCACCATCCTGATGTCCGGCGGCAGCCGCGGCATCGGGCTGGCCATTGCCCTCAGGGCGGCCAAGGACGGTGCCAACATTGTCCTGCTGGCCAAGACCGGCCAGCCCCATACCAGGCTCGCCGGCACCGTCCACACCGCCGCCGCGGACATCGAAGCCGCCGGGGGCCAGGCCCTGCCGATCGTGGGTGATGTCCGCAGCGATGAAGATGTGGCCAATGCTGTGGCAGCCGCCGTCGAACGCTTCGGCGGGATAGACATCGTGCTCAACAATGCGTCCGCCATCGATCTGTCCACCACGGACGATATCGACATGAAGCGCTACGACCTGATGCAGGACATCAATGTCCGGGGAACCTTCCTGCTGTCCAAGCTGGCGTTGCCTGCCCTGCGGCAATCCGCCAACGG
>NZ_QAIQ01000368.1:7250-10786 GCF_003061105.1 Arthrobacter sp. HMWF013 | reverse complement strand
GGTGCGGCGGTCCGCGCGATCAACACGGCCCCGCAGTTTGGATTCCTGGTATTCCTGCCTGTGTTTTTCACGAAGGAGATAGGTTTCGAACTGAGCGAATGGCTTCAAATCCTCAGCGTCGTGTTCCTGACCAACATCTTCTTCAACCTGATTTTCGGGATCATCGGGGACAAATTCGGCTGGCGTCAGACCATCGCCCTTTTCGGTGGCGTTGGATGCTCGATAACCACTCTGGCTTTCTACTACGTGCCTCTGGCAGCTGGCCCGAACCTCCTCGTTGCAATGGCCGTGGGCGCCGCCTACGGAGCTACCCTTGCCGGGTTCGTCCCGTTGTCAGCTTTGATGCCGTCGCTGGCGCCAGAACACAAGGGCGCGGCAATGTCTGCTCTGAACTTCGGCGCCGGAATGTCAGTATTCCTTGGCCCGTTGATTGCCACCCTGTTCCTATCCCTGATCGGCGTCGGCGGAGTTATGTGCATCTTCGCTGGCCTCTACCTGCTTAGCGCCCTCATGACCTGGCAGCTGAAGCTTCCGTCAGCGGCCCGCCGGGCGGCGGGTGCGGCTTCGGCTGGATTTTCCTAGACCGAACCTCAACAGCTCCACAACCGTCGCGGAAATTGTCACCGCCAGGTCCCTCCACATTCAAAAGGCCATCGGCCCGTTTTCCCTCAAACGAAAGGCTCACCCATGGCGGTCATCGCTGTTGATGCCGGCACCACGATGATCAAAGCGGTCGGTTACGACGAAGAAGGCAATGAGCTCGTCGTCGTCCGCCAATCAACGTCCGTCAGCCGCCCCCAGCCGGGTTGGGCTGAGCAGGACATGCTCGCAGTCTGGGACGCTGTGGTCTTCAGCGTCCGCAGTGTTCAGCGCCAGCTCAAATCGGACATCGATTTTCTGGCGATCACGGCGCAGGGGGACGGGTGCTGGCTCGTTGACAAAGCAGGGGAACCGACCGGCCCTGCGATCCTCTGGAACGACGGACGTGCCGCAGCGATCGTGGAGGGCTGGTCCCGGCAAGGATTGCTGGCGGAAGCCTTCCACATCAACGGATCCCAGACCTTCCCCGGGCTGCCCAACGCCATCCTCACCTGGCTGCAGCAAAACGACAGGGAGAGGCTGCAGCGCTCCCACCTATCGCTGACGTGCGGCGGCTGGCTCTTTGCCCGCATGACGGGCGAGTTCGCCATCGACGAGTCAGATGGCGCCGCCCCGTTCATGGATGTCCGCACCCGACGCTATTCACCCGAGCTCCTGAAGCTTTACGACATGGAGTGGGCCCGGACCTTGTTGCCTGAACTGCGGGGTGATGACCGCAGGGTCGCCCACCTCACACGGGGGGCGGCACTGGAAATGGGGCTCTCGGCAGGGTTGCCCATTGTTATGTCCTCCTACGACATCGCTTCAACGGCCATCGGCGTCGGCGCAGTCGCCCCCGGCCAGGCCTGCAGCATCCTCGGCACCACCCTGTGCACGGAAATAGTTGCGGACACCGTCACCACTGAAGGAAAATCCGCGGGACTGACCGTGGCCCTCGGGCTGCCCGGAAAGTATCTCAACGCCTTTCCGACGTTGGCAGGGGGAGAAGTGATCCAGTGGGCATGCCAGCTGCTGGACCTCGATAATCCTACTGAGCTGGCCGACCTCGCCGAATCCAGCCCGCCTGGGGCCGGAGGGCTGGCCTTCATGCCCTACCTCTCCCCGGCCGGTGAAAGGGCGCCCTTCCTCAACGCACAGGCCCGCGGGTCATTCCTGGGTCTGTCCTTTGAGCATCAGCGCGAACACATGGCCCGCGCGGTTCTGGAAGGGCTGACGCTGGTGATCCGGGACTGCCTCAGCACCTCCGGAGTCACACCAACCGAACTGCGCGTCTGCGGCGGCGGGGCCGCCAACCCGGTCTGGCTGCAACTCATTGCCGACGTCACGGGCGTCCCGGTGCTGCGGTCCACAGACACGGAAGTCGGCGCCAAGGGAGCCTTCCTTGTAGGGCTCGTCGCCACAGGCGGGGCCGCAAGGATCGAGGATGTCTCCTCCTGGTACGTGAGGATCCGGGACACCTTCACCCCCGATCCCCACAGGGCCGTCCTGTACTCCGGGCTGTATGAGGACTTCCTGGCATTGCGGGCCATCATGAGCGAAACCTGGCCCCGGCTTGCCTCCATGCGCCATCGGAGCCCGGGGCTGGCCAGTGCCACCCCGACCCCGGGCGTTATGCCCGCCACCGTCCCGGAGGGATCCGGGGACCCCGCACTGGCCGGCAGAACACGGAACCAAATTCCTTTGCTGGAAGGAAAATCATGAGCCTGCCTGCGAAGGAAACCATCTGGATCGGACTCGACCTCGGAACGCAAAGCGTCCGCGCTTTGGCAGTCAACGCTAAGGGGAATGTGCTGGGTGCCGGAACCCGGAAGCTCACCAGCCACCGTAACGGTCCCCGGCATGAGCAGGACCCGGAACAGTGGTGGGCAGCTGCCTGCGCAGCCGCCGCTCAGGCGCTCCAGGGCCTTGAGCACTGCAGCGTCCGTGGAGTGGCGGTGGACGCCACCTCCGGAACGATCCTCCTCACAGATTCCCGGGGTACCCCGGTCACCCCCGGGCTGATGTACGACGACGGCCGCGCCGGCGGTGAACTGGAGCGGGTCAATAGCGCCGGGTCCCACGTCTGGAACGAACTGGGCTATCAGCGCATGCAGACGCCGTGGGCATTGCCGAAACTCCTCTGGCTGCTGAACGATCCCGGAACGCCCAGTGCCGGAACCCGGGTGCTCCACCAGTCAGATTTCATCAACGAACGCCTTACCGGCCACCCGGTCCCCGCCGACCTGAGCAATGCCCTGAAAACGGGTGCGAACCTGATCACCGAGCAATGGCCTGAAGAGGTTTTCGATGCCCTGGGTGTGCCGCTGCCCATGCTTCCGTCGCTCGTCCGGTCAGGGACGCAGATCGGCACCGTATCCGCCGCCGCAGCAGCCGCAACCGGGATACCGGCGGGCACTCCGGTCATCTCCGGAGCAACCGATGGGTGCGCCGCCCAGCTCGGCTCCGGAGCGCTGACTGTTGGCAGCTGGAATTCTGTCCTGGGAACTACCCTGATTCTCAAGGGCGTCACGCGGGACCTCATTCAGGACCCGCTCGGCGTCGTGTATTCCCATAAGAGTCCCGACGGCGACTGGCTGCCCGGAGGTGCCTCCAGCACCGGAGCGGGCGTCATCTCCCGCGACTTTGACGGGAAGGACCTTGAGGTCATGACTGCCTTGGCCACGACCCGGGAACCTTCCCCGCTGCTGACCTATCCTCTAGTGTCCTCCGGCGAACGGTTTCCCTTCGCGGCACCGCAGGCGCGGGGATTTACGCTCGGGACATCCGAGAATGAGGGGGACTGGTTCGCCGCCGCCCTGCAAGGTGTTGCGTTCATCGAACGGCTGTGCTTCGACTACCTGGACCTCCTTGGCGCACCCACCGACGGGACGCTGGTGCTGACCGGTGGTGCCACTAAGAGCCGGTACTGGAACCAGTTGCGCTCGGATGTCCTGGGG
>NZ_QAIQ01000368.1:0-7237 GCF_003061105.1 Arthrobacter sp. HMWF013 | reverse complement strand
CCGCCGATGTGGCAGCCGAAATGGTCAGGGTCCGGCAGGTCATCGAACCTCGCCCTGGACTGTCCGGACGTTTCGATGACAGCTACGTCCGCCTCGTCGCCGAACTCGAACAGCGTGGCTGGCTTGATCCAGCCGCTGCAGAACACGCCATCAAAAGGACTAACGCATGACCAACATCATCTTGTGCCGCCACGGAGAAACGGTGTGGCACGCCGAGAACCGGTACGCAGGAATCAGCGACATAGAACTCACCCGCCGTGGCCACGATCAGGCAGCCCGGTTGGCCGACTGGTCCCGGACAGCCGGGCTCACCGGTATCTACGCCTCCACCCTGACGAGGGCCCAGGTGACAGCCGCTGCCAGCGCCAGCACCACTGGCCTGCCCGTCAGAGTTGACGGGAGGCTCCGGGAACTCGACTTTGGCGAAGGTGAAGGCCGAACCACGGCCGAGATGGAGCAGCTGTTTCCGAAGGCCCTGTCGCACTTCCGGTCCGATCCAGCCAAACACCACCTGCCCGGCGGGGAAGACCCCTTCAAAGCTGCGGACCGGTTCGTCGAATGCCTTGGCGACCTCGCAGCCCAGTACCCTGAAGGACGGATTCTGGTGGTCGCCCACACAACTGCGATCCGGCTCGCACTGTGCCAGCTCATTGGCGTTCCGCTGGGGGAGTACAGGCGCGTTTTCCCCGCCATCAGGAACTGTTCCCTCACTGAACTCAGCTTCAATGACGGCTATGTTTCCGTGCTTGAGTTCAACACCCCGGTCGCCGCCAGCCTTGTGCCGGCCGGCCGATCAAAGATCTGATTCAGCAAGGAGAACCACACCATGACCCGCATTCTCGCCGCCGGCGACCACTTCGTACTCAATGACCTGCTCACCGACGCAATAGGAAGGGAAGTCACCGGCCACAGTGTTTCCTACAGTGAACTCACCCTGCCGTGGCCCGTTGTGCCCTTCGGCCGCATAGCAGAAGTCGATGAGGCGTCCGGAACGGAAGATGAACTCATCGAAGCCCTCCAGGGTGTGGAAGTCTGCGTAACACAGATGGCCCCCCTCACCGAAAAAGTCCTGAAAGCCTGCCCGGACCTCAAACTGTTCTGCATTAGCCGCGGCGGACCGGTCAACGCAAACATCGAGGCGGCAACACGCCACGGAGTGGCGGTCACATCCGCCCCGGGACGTAACGCTGCGGCCACCGCGGAACACACGCTGGGCATGATGCTGGCAGCGATGCGCCGCATTCCCCAGACCAACGCCGACCTGACCGCGGGAACCTGGCGGGGCGACTATTACATGTACGGCAACGTCGGACCCGAACTGGAGGGCAGCACCGTGGGCCTGGTCGGCTACGGAGCAATCGGCAGCCGGGTTGCCCGCATGCTTCAAGGCTTCGGTGCGACCGTGCTGGTCTACGACCCCTACGTCACAGACGAAGCACTGGCCGGCCGGGCCCGGAAAGTGGAGTTCGACGAACTGCTCGCCCGCTCGGCCGTCATCTCCCTGCACGCACGCGTCACGCCA
The DNA here is from genome assembly GCF_003061105.1 of Arthrobacter sp. HMWF013. GTDB lineage: Bacteria > Actinomycetota > Actinomycetes > Actinomycetales > Micrococcaceae > Arthrobacter. The sequence continues at coordinate 5,715 of NZ_QAIQ01000368.1, read as the reverse complement.
GAAACGACGGGGATGATCGGAGCCGAGCAGATCGCGGCCATGCAGCCCGGTTCCATCATCATCAACTGTGCTCGGGGGGCGCTCCTGGACTACGACGCGCTTTGTGATGCCCTCGACTCAGGTCATCTCTTTGGAGCGGCCTTCGACGTCTTCCCGCAGGAACCCATCCCGGCCGGCTCCCGGCTGCTGACGACCCCGAACATCGTCATGACACCGCACCTGGCCGGAGCGAGCAAGGCAACCGCCCAAAAGGCTGCCAGGATCGTTGCAGAGGACGTGCGCCGGTACCTCAACGGGGAGCCTCTTGCGCACTGCGCCAATCCGGAAGCTCTCATGTCGGCCGGGACCGTATAGGCCGCACACATTGTGGCAGTGCCGGCCTTTCCGGAAAGGGGAGGCCGGTGCGGCAATCCAGCGCCCGGTACCTTGAGCAGGCCGCTGAGAAGGCCAGTTACCGGAAGCGGGGCGATTACCCCGTCTGAGACTGGGCTGAACGCATAGGGGCAATGTGCAGCCTGGTGTGCTCAGCCACGGCTTCCCTGAACTCGGGCGAGACGTCGTCCGTGAGGATCAGATCGGTAAACTCGCTGACCGGGACGTAGTGATGCAGGGACGTCCGTCCCACTTTGGCCCCGTCCATCATCAACACCCGCCGGGTGCCGGCCTTCAGCATGGCCCGCTTCATGTGCACGACGTCCTGCTCCTGGTGGTAGGTCATTTCAGAGCCCATCGTGGATGTTGACTGGAAGACAACATCCACCGCGTAGGAGCTGAACGAGCTGTCATTCGGCAGGCCGATAAAGGAATCATGCGTGCGGGAATACTGGCCCCCCGTCACAATCAAGCGGATGTCATCGTTCTCGCGGAACAACTCCAGGGCCTGCCTGTAATTAGTGATAACCGTCAACGGACCCACATCGTTGAGCAGCCGGGCAAGCGCAAAAACAGTTGTCGAATCATCCAGCATCACCGACATGCCCGGCTCGACCATCTCAAGGGCCTTCCGTCCCAACGCAGCCTTGGCCTGCGGCTGAATCTGCATCCTGATTTCGGAGCTCGCCTCAAAGACCGTGGACGGCAGCGCAGAAACCCCGCCATGGACTTTCCGCAGTATGCCCCGCGTCGCAAGATCGTCGATGTCGCGGTGGATCGTCATGAGGCTGACGTTTGTCAGCGCAGCAAGATCGGCAGCACTGGAAAAACCAGCTTCGACAACATGCTCGATGATTCGCCGTTGCCGATTAACACGAGGCTTCTTGAGCCCAGGACTGTCGTTCATGATGCTCGCTTTCGTCTCTGAGCGGGCGGTCCGCTCCTGCGCCGATGCTCTTGGCGTACTGCTGCCAAGGATATGCCCTCACAAGTCACGCATCAATTTATCAAAATTTATGACTAAGTTCACATTTTTTCTGTTAGTCTCTACACACGAGTTGCGGCCTAGGGTGGCCCTACTGGTTCGAATCCCTCAAGAAAGAGAATTCAATGAAGAACTTCTACATGCGCATCATGACCGCCGCTGCCGTAACGGCCGTCGCCGGCGCAGCCCTCACCGGCTGCGCCGAGCAGGGATCGTCAGCCTCCTCCACAGGGGACTCAGCCTCGGCAAAGATCGCGTTTTTGATGCCTGACATCGCTTCCACCCGTTACGAACTCTTCGACAAGCCGCTGTTTGAGGCCAAAATCAAGGAACTGTGCTCCGGCTGCAGTGTCATCTACTCCAACGCCAACGCCAGCGCCGCCAAGCAGCAGGAACAAGCAAACTCCGCACTGGCCCAAGGTGTGAAGGCCATAGTTATTGACCCTGTCGACTCCGCAGCAGCGGCAACCATCGTCAATTCGGCCAAGGCGCAGAATGTCCCGATCATCGCTTATGACCGTCCGATCCCCGACGCCGCCGCCGACTACTACGTCTCGTTCGACAACGAAAAGATCGGCGCAATGATAGGCCAGTCACTCGTGGACCACCTCCAGTCAACCAACGCCCAAGGAGGGCTGCTGCAGGTCAACGGCTCGCCCACGGATGCAGCTGCCGGGCTGATCAAGAAAGGCATCCATTCTGCCGTTGACACCAGCGGCTTCGACCTGCTCGCCGAATTTGACACTCCCGGCTGGGAACCAACAAAGGCCCAGGACTGGGTGGGTGGCCAAATCACCCAGTTCTCCGGAAAGATCGCAGGAGTTGTCGCCGCTAACGACGGCACGGCCGGCGGAACGATCGCTGCATTCAAGGCCGCGGGGACCCAGGTACCTCCCGTCACAGGCAACGACGCTGAACTCGCCGCAGCACAGCGCATCATTGCCGGAGACCAGTACAACACCATCTCCAAACCCATCAAAACAGTCGCTGAAGCAGCTGCCCAGATCGCCTATTCCTTCGCCAAGGGTGAGAAGCCGACGGGCAAAACCACCCTGTTCAACACGCCATCCGAACTCTTCGTACCCACAGTCGTCACCTCCAAGAATCTCAAAGAGGCCCTGGTGGACTCCGGAATCATGAAGGCCTCCGAGCTCTGCACCCCCACCTACGCTGCCGCCTGCGCCACAGCGGGCATCAGGTAAGTACGGCCCTGCCGCTCGACTGGGGAGTCCCGGTGCACCCTCTGAGGACCGCCGGGACTCCTGCCCCAACACCCCCACATGGAACAACAGGGAAAAACATGTCAACATCATCGTCCGCCCCAGCAGGAACCCCCCAGCTGCTGACACTGCGCGGCATCAACAAATCATTCGGCGCCGTAGCAGCGCTCATGGACATCGAACTGGACATCGCCCAAGGGGAGGTCGTCGCCATCGTCGGTGACAACGGCGCAGGCAAATCAACGCTGGTCAAGGTCCTCTCCGGAGTGCACGCACCGGATTCGGGAACGATAACGTTCGAGGGCCAGGACGTATCCATCTCCAGCCCCGCCGCCGCCCAGCATCTCGGCATCGCCACCGTTTTCCAGGACCTGGCACTCTGCGACAACCTCACAGTCGTAGACAACCTCTTCCTAGGCCGCGAACTCTCACCGCTGCGGCTCAACGAAGTCGACATGGAGGTCCGTTCCTGGGAGCTGCTGAAACAACTCTCGGCCAAGATCCCCTCAGTCCGGACACAGATCGCTTCCCTCTCCGGCGGGCAACGGCAAACCGTAGCCATCGCCCGCTCCCTGCTGGGAGACCCCAAAATCGTCATCCTCGACGAACCCACCGCCGCCCTTGGCGTCGCACAAACCGCCGAAGTGCTTAACCTCGTCGAAAGACTGCGCGAGCGCGGCCACGGCGTCATCATGATCAGCCACAACATGGCCGATGTCCAGGCAGTTGCCGACCGCGTCGTCGTACTCCGCCTGGGCCGCAACAACGGAGACTTCCGAGTAGGGGATGTCTCAACTGAAGAGCTCATTGCCGCGATCACCGGAGCGAGCGACAACGTCGTCTCACGACGGTCCGCCGCGCGCAGCACCAGCGAGGAGACCCACGCATCATGACCACCAAGGCACAACCTGCACCCAGTGCCCTTGCCCTGGACCTGCAGGACGAAAGGCTTCAAGACCGGACCGGACTGCGCGGACAGTACAAAGCCTTCCTCGACCGCACCCGCTCCGGGGACCTGGGCGTCCTGCCCGTCATCGGCGGACTGATCCTCATCTGGGCCGTCCTCCAAATCCTGAACCCCATATTTCTTTCCCCCGCCAACCTGGTCAACCTCACCATGGAGAGCTCAGCCGTCGGCATCATCGCCCTCGGCATCGTTGCCGTCCTTCTGGTAGCCCAGATTGACCTCTCAGTCGGATCCGTCAGCGGCCTGGCCGCCGCCGTCGTCGCCGTCACCTCAGTGAACATGGGCTGGCCTGTCTGGCTGGTCATCCTCGCTACCATCGCACTCGGCGCCGTGATCGGCTGGCTATACGGGCAGATCTTCAACCGCTTCGGAGTGCCGAGCTTCGTCGTCACCCTCGCCGGTTTGCTCGGATTCCTGGGACTGCAGCTGTACACCCTCGGCGCCAAGGGCTCGATCAACCTGCCGTTCGACTCACCGCTGGTGTACTTCGCACAGTTGGCATTCGTACCGGTCTGGCTGTCCTACGTCCTCGCAGCGGCCGCCGCGGCGAGCCTGTTCACCACTGACTATTTCCATGCCCGTGCCCGCCAGCACGCGGGACTGTCCGCAATGTCCCTGCAGAACATCGCACTGCGGGCGGGCCTGCTGCTCGCTGCCCTCGGAGTGACCGTCTGGTACCTGAACCAAGGCCGCGGGGTCGGCTGGATGTTCGTGCTCTTCATTGTGCTGACTCTTGTCCTGAACTACATGCTCAAGCGGACGCAATGGGGCCGCTTCGTCTACGCCGTCGGTGGCAATCCAGAAGCAGCACGACGCGCTGGCATCAACGTCAGGGCAATCTACACCTCCGTGTTCATCACCTGCTCCACCCTCGCCGCGGTGGGAGGACTCCTCGGAGCGGCCCGCCTGGCCGCAGCCAACCAGGGAAGCGGCACCGGCGACGTTAACCTGAACGCGATCGCCGCGGCCGTGATCGGCGGAACAAGCCTCTTCGGCGGACGGGGAAGTGCTTTCGCAGCCATCCTCGGCATCATCGTGATCCAGTCCATATCCAGCGGGCTCACCCTGCTGAACCTGGACTCGTCCTTCCGGTTCATGGTCACCGGCGTCGTCCTGCTCCTCGCCGTCACCTTGGATTCCGTCGCACGCCGCTCCCGAACCTCTCACGGCAAAGCCTGACAGCGGAAAGTGAGGCACAGGGGCCGGTGAAGGCATGACGCCATTACCGGCCTCTGTGTGTCTCCCGAGGGGCCAGCGATCGCCGATGGTACTTGGCGGCCTGAGCGCGCCGACGTTCCAATGTCTAGCAGCGCAAGCCTCACAGTCGGTTACCGGTCTCCAGGGAGAAGTCCCACATTGACGGTGTCTCGCGTGGTCGTCCCCAGAAAGCGACGCAGGACATGTTGAACAAGAGGACTTCGCACCTAACTGTCGGCTGCTCCTGATGACGACAGATGCCGTGGATCGGTCCAATCTGTCCACCGGTTACTTAACGTGCTTGTGCTTTCTGGCAGTGGCGATGGCGGCACCGATGATGCCGGCATCGTTCCTCAGGACCGCAGGCACGATCGGCGTGCGGAGCTTGAGGTTGGGAAGGTACTCGTCTGCCCGCTGCGAGATGCCGCCGCCCACGATGAACAGGTCGGGGGAGAACAGGAACTCGACATGGGAAAAGTAGCGTTGCAGCAGGACGCTGTATTCGTCCCAGGAGAGGCCATCCCGTTCGCGGGTGACAGCGGAGGCTTTGGTCTCGGCGTCATGGCCGTCGATCTCGAGGTGGCCCAGCTCGGCGTTGGGCACGAGTTTTCCGTCGAAGATAAAGGCTGAGCCGATTCCCGTGCCGAGGGTAATCACCAAAACGGTTCCGGCGACCCCGGCGCCGGCGCCGTAGCGCGCTTCCGCGAGTCCGGCGGCGTCGGCGTCGTTGTTGACTTCAACCGGACGGCCGAGGCGCTCCGTCAGGAGTGCGTCAATATCAGTGTCCAGCCAGGCCCTGTCCACGTTGGCGGCGGAATGGACCACGCCGTGCTGGATGATGCCGGGGAAGGTGACGCCGACGGGGGAACCGGCTTCGGGTGATTCGGGGCGGGCGGAGAGTTCGGCTACCACCAGTACCACGGCCTCCGCTAGCGACTTGGGCGTGGCGGGGTGCGGGGTGGGTACGTGGAAGC
>NZ_QAIQ01000367.1 GCF_003061105.1 Arthrobacter sp. HMWF013 | reverse complement strand
CCGCCGGATCAGCACCGGAATCAGCTCCACCACGGGCGTCGGTGACCACGGCAGCAAGCACAGCAAAGCCGGCATTGATAGCCGCAAATGCCTCCGCCACCACCGCGCGTGTTCCCATGAATTCATCATCACAGGTGGGTCTGACAATAACGCCTGGGCGCCTGCCTGCTGCGGGGTCGGTTGCCCTGGCCACCACGTGGGCGTCTCAGCCCTCAGAAGAAACGACAAGGAGACACGGACTGAACGGCCAACTGGGCAAGCGGAAGGGGGAAGCGGGAGGGGCGAGTGCGGCGAGAGGCACGTGCTGAACACCCGTCGTCGTACGTACGTTCCTGCCCGTTTGCTCCGGCCGCTTTCCCGCAGCCGGAACATGGGAAAGCCCGCCATTCCGTGGAAGAATGGCGGGCTTTCCTGGAGTAACCGGGCAGGAGCGCCCGGTCAGTCGGTCCGGACGGGGATTACTTCAGGCCGAGCTGCTTCGTGGGGACCTTGAAGGTTTCCTTCGCAGTGAGGGCTGAGATGGCTGCGATGCTGCAGATAACAGCGGTGAAGATGCTGATCTGGACCCAGCCTCCGGGCCGGATGCCGCCCATGGCAGCCACGATGGCCGGGGCGAATCCTGCCATCAGGAAGCCCAGCTGCGTGCCGATCGCCAGGCCGGAGAAGCGGACCTTGGTGCTGAACATCTCGGCGTAGAAGGACGGCCAGACGGCGTTCGAGGCTGCATAGCCGCAGGAGAAGAAGCCGATGGCTGCAAGGAACATCAGCGGAACGCTGCCTGACTCCAGGCTCAGCAGGAACACCGGCGTGAGGACCGCACTGGCAACGGCGCCGTAGATGAAGACCGGCTTACGGCCAATCTTGTCAGCCAGCATGCCGAACAGCGGCTGGGTGCCCAGGGCCACCAGGTTGGCGCCGACGACGAGCCACAGCGTGGTGGTGCCGTCAACACCGGCGACGGTCTTGGCGTAGGTGATGGCAAGTGTGCCGAACACGGTGGAAACTGCGGCGATGAAGGCGCAGGCAATAACGCGGAGGACGTCGCGCCAGTGGCCCTTGAGCAGGTCGGCGACGGGGAGCTTGGAGATCTGGGCGTTCTTCTGCGCTTCCTCGAAAGCCGGCGGTTCGTGCAGGGTGCGGCGGATGAAGAACGCAACCAGCACCACCACGGCGCTGAGCCAGAACGGGATGCGCCAGCCGATGCCGAACTTGATCTCGTCCGGGAGGGCCAGGACGGGGATGAAGACGAGGGCGGCGAGGATCTGGCCGCCCTGGGTGCCGGTGAGGGTCCAGGAGGTGAAGAAGGAGCGGCGGTTGTCCGGTGCGTGTTCCAGGGTCATGGATGAGGCGCCGGCCTGCTCACCTGCGGCGGAGAGGCCCTGGCAAAGCCGTGCAAGTACCAGCAGAGCCGGAGCCCACCAGCCCACGGTGTTGAAGTCGGGGAGGCAGCCGATCAGGAACGTCGAGGCGCCCATCAGCAGCAGGGTGAACATCAGGACCTTCCGGCGGCCCACCCGGTCACCGAAGTGGCCCAGGATGACGGCGCCCACGGGACGTGCCACGTAGGCAAAGCCGAAGGTTGCGAAGGACATGATGGCCGCGTTGGCGCCGGCGTCCGGGAAGAACACCGTGGGGAAGATCAGGGCAGCGGCGGAGCCGAAGATGAAGAAGTCGTAGTATTCGACCGCGCTGCCCAGGAAGCTGGCAACGGCTGCTTTCTTAGGCGTCCCGGCGTGGGCAACAGTGCCCTGCCCGGCGGACGGAAGTGTCTGGCTCATGGAGTTCCTTTGTGTGACGACAGTGTCGCGGATGGATCGGGGGGTTCGCAGCCGCAGCGTGGTGGTGCCGGGTGCGGTGCGGCTGGAGTCCGTCAATGAATCTGGACTTGTAGCCACATGGTGGGAGCTACTTGTGCGATACAGCAATCATGACTGTGAGTGGAGTCACTTGTCAAGAAAATAATCACTATCTAGAAATTGCTTCCACGATGTGGCAACATCGAGTTATGAGTGTGAACCAAACCACAGCGGCCGATGACGTCTCCGCTGCCATAGATGAAGCTTCCGCCCAGGCCGGGGCAGTGATCAAGAGCGCCGAGGCAAATGCCGGGGTGAAAGCTCCGAAGGCAGACCGTACTGACATGGTGGGTAAGGCACTTGGGCTCCTGGTCCTCCTGGGCGATGAACCCAAGGGTGCCAGTGCGGCCGAGATCT
>NZ_QAIQ01000366.1 GCF_003061105.1 Arthrobacter sp. HMWF013 | reverse complement strand
GGCACACACCACGGCCATGGCGCGGCGGCCGAGCGGCGCGTGCGTGGCCAGCGGGTGCCGGAAATCGCTGCGGGAACTGCCGTTGCACAGGAGCACCAGCGGTTCAGCGCCTGCGGCAACCACCCGGCCGGCCAAAGCGGAAACCAGTTCGAACTCGGTGGTCTCAGGCCCTGCTGTGGACAACACATCGGTCATGATGCCTGCCAGTTCCGCACTGAGACGCGCGTACCGAGCGCTCTCGGCAGGGAGCAGTTGCTGCCGCGCCGCCCTGAGTTCGGCGGCCACTGCAGCTTCCGCCAGGGGGGTGCCGGCTGATCCCGCAGGCCCGGTGGAACGCCCGACGGCGGCGGCGGCCTCGTGGAGGTTTCCGTACCACGGCACTGAATGCAGGGTGACGCCGGCAGGAAGCTCTTCGGCGGCCATGCGGCCGGCCTCGTTGTTGAAGGTCACCAGATGGTCGCCGTCGCGGTCAACCAGCACTGCGGCGATGGGATCACCCGCCAGGCTGATGTGGACACGGCTGCCGTCCAGGTACCAGGTCAGGGCTGTATGGGTGGTCAGGAGCAGTGAATCCTGTTCCTTGGCATCGAGGATGTCCAGGACGCGGCGCCGCTTGATCCCGCGGTCGGCCGCCGAGGCCGGCGCTGTCCGTCCGCTGATGCTTGCCACATGCGGTGCCCCCAGCGGGAGCGGCGATGCTGCGGTGGTGGTGGTCTGGCTCATGACTGGTCCCCCTGTGTTTTGATCAATGTCTCTACGTCTTCAGTGTCCAGAATCCCGTCGGCGACGAATACCGCGATGCTCCGGCGAACCGGCGTTCCGGGCTGGGCAATCACGGGCTCATCCCACGCCAGCGACTGGCCTACACCCGGGTAGCCGTCCACCCGGACGAACCACGGGTCCGTGGAGCCCTCCGCGGCGACGAAGACGAGTGTTGCGGCCCCGCCGCCAGCGGCGGCTGCTCCACTGCCGCCTGCTCCAGTGCCGCCGTCGGGCGTTCCCGGGCCAAAGGTGCCCGACCACGCGAGCCACGGCGTGACACTTCCGTGCACGGCGGCTTCACCGCTGAGGGGCACACCGGCAGAACCGGGCGCCGGCGCCCATACTGTGGCACCTGAACATTCCGGCAGGCGCCAGAAGAACCCACCGTAACCACCCTGGTCGCGGCCGTTGGAACCGGGGCTGCCCAGGCTCACCGGATGATCGCCGGCGGGGGAGAGCGCAAAGTCGAGCGTCAGGCGCCAAGCACTGGGACCGGCTGGAGCCCACGTCCAGGTGCGCTCTTCGGTCAGGACAGGAGCGCCGTCGGGGCCGTTCCAGGAAAGGGTTTCGGTCAGCTCGCCGCCGTGCCCGGGACCGCTGTGTCCGGGACCGCCGTCGTTCTCCGATGATTCGCCCGTGCGGACGATGCTGCCGTGATCCGGCCGCCAGACGTATTCGCCGGCCGCCCGGGTGTACGTCCGACCGCCCCAGAAGTTGACGCCGTCCACGTCCTGCAGGGCCACGCCAACACCCAGATGCCACACATGGTCCAGCGGCTGGTGGTCGGTGACAACGGTGCCGGCGAGAGTGCGGACGGGGTGCAGATAGGGGCGCGGTGAGGACACTGCACGGATATGGCTGCCGTCCTGGTAGTCGGCCACGGTCTGCCCGGCAAGGTCAAAAGTCCGTGCCGGCGGCAGCCTGCGGGCCCACGGCACGCCAAGCTCGGCAAATGTGGCCTGTGCCTTGGCCGCCCGTTCGATCAGCTCAGGGATCCCCTTGACGACGGGGTGGGCGTCGTCGCCTTCACCCTCCCAGCTGAGGTGTTCGGCGCCGATTTCCTGCGGGTCCGGGGCCGTGCGGATGGCTTCCAGGACAGACGTAAAAGCGCCTGTGTCAGCCAAGCCGCACAGCAGGGGAGCGCTGGTGGCC
>NZ_QAIQ01000365.1 GCF_003061105.1 Arthrobacter sp. HMWF013 | reverse complement strand
GGGCGAGGACTTCCCCAATGTTCAGAACCTGGGGTCCCCGGCTTTCCGGCTGTGCCATTGCCACAGGCAATTGTCCCGGGATCAGGCGCGGCCTGCTGCGCGGGCAGGGCTCAGGTAGAAGGTGAGTCGGAACTTGCCGATCTGGACTTCGTTCCCGGACTTCAGCTCAACGCCGTCAACGCGATCGTGGTTGACGTAGGTCCCGTTCAGGCTGCCCGTGTCCACCACTTCGAAGCTACGGGCCGTGCGGCGGAACTCAACGTGCCGGCGCGACACGGTGACGTCGTCAAGGAAGATGTCGGCGTCCGGGTGGCGTCCCGCTGTGGTGACGTCCGAATCGAGCAGGAAGCGGGCGCCCGCGTTGGGGCCGCTGTGCGCGATCAGGAGTGCCGAGCCGGCCGGCAGGGCCTCCACGGACAGCCGCTCCTCAGTGGAGAGCCGGGGGGTGATGGTGGGTTCGTCGGTGACGGGGGTCAGATGGATCGAGGTGGTCTCCGAAGCCCTGGCCGCACCGTTGCCGTACTCACCTTCGGCAGGGTCCTGTTTGTGGCCAGCCATGGATTCCTCCTCTTTCGCTGCAGTTCTCACGCCTGCAATCAACAATTACCCTGACGGACGCACCTCGCAGATCCGTGACGGGAAACCGATCCGGCCATTGACGTGCGAAGACATCCCCTGGCCGGGCCTGTTTACCCGTTACGTTCAGCCTACCTGCTGTTCGTACTCGGATGCACTGAGCAGGGACTCCATGGCGTCTGCTTCGGCCAGTTTGACTTCCATGAGCCAGCCATCACCGTAGGGATCTGTGTTGATCAGGGCCGAATCGGTGTCGAGGGACTCGTTGCGGGCGACGATCTCGCCGCTTACGGGAGCATAAATATCGCTGACGCTCTTGGTTGACTCCACTTCGCCCACCACTTCATTTGCGGTCACTTTGGTGCCGGCCTCCGGCATCTGGGCGTAGACAACGTCCCCGAGTGCGTCCTGGGCGAAATCCGTAATGCCCACGCGGACCACGCCGTCGGCGTTGGGTGCGGATACCCACTCGTGCTCGGCGGTGTAGGACAGATCTTCGGGAATGTTGCTCATCAGGGGCCTTTCATCGGGTCAAACACCAATGTCAACGGGGCCAGGAAAACAAGCCGCCGCTGAAAGTATAGGCACAAGTCCACAGGCGTTCGAGGAGGATTCTGACATGATGGGACCCATGAGCGAACGTGGACAGGAAACCCCCAGGAAAAGGGGCAATCGGGCTGGCCGGATCATTCTTGTAGCCGCAGCATTGCTGATCCTCGTCATCGCCTACTTCGCCCTGGCTGCCATCCTGCCGGTCTGGTGGGCCAACGTTATCCGCAACCAGGTCCGGGGTGACCTCGGGGCCGGAATCCTGATGGGGATGTTCTACGGTTTCGTTTTCACGCTGGTGCCCCTGTCGGTTGCCTGGCAGTCCACCCGCAAGGCCGTGGGCTGGGCCTGGAAGTCCGCCATCCTGCTCATCGCTGTGGCTCTCGCAGCGCCCAACCTGCTGACCGCGGGAATCATGTTCGGAAGCTCCGAGGCCGCCCACAACGGACAGCGCATCCTTGGCACGGAAGCCACGTGGTTCGCGCTCTGGACGCAGGTCTCCGCCATCGCCGCCGTCGTCGTTTTTGTTATCGGCGTGATCCTCTGGAGGATCTGGCGGCAGCGCGGCAAGAAGGTGAAGGCCTTGAAGAAGGCCGAGTCTGAGCGCACCCTCGCCGCCAAGGCCGCCGCTGCCGTGGCCAACCCGGACGCGGGGACAGAGACCGGCGCCACGGTCAACCGCGGGTAGCGCCATGCCGGAACTTCCCGAGGTTGCAGGCCTTGCCGGATTCCTCGATTCGCATCTCCGGGGTTCGGTGATACACAACGTCCAGATTGCTTCTTTTGCCGTGCTGAAGACTGCGGATCCCCCCTACACCGCGTTGGAGGGCAGTAAAGTCTCTGGTGTACGGCGGTTCGGTAAATTCATCAGCATCGACACGGACGGACCGTCATTCGTCTTCCACCTGGCCCGGGCGGGGTGGGTCCGGTTCACCGACTCCCCCACCGGTACCCAGCTCCGGCCAGGCAAGAGCCCCATCGCCGCCCGGCTGGCATTCAGCGGCCCCGCCGGCGATCACGGCATGGACCTCACGGAGGCCGGGACCAAGAAGAGCCTGGCGGTCTACGTTGTCCGCGACCCGCAGGACGTTCCCGGCATCGCCGCCCTCGGGCCCGACCCCTTCAGCGAGGAGTTCGACGCCGATACGCTGGCGGAAATCCTGGGATCCAGTCCGCAACAGATCAAGGGCCTCCTGCGGAGCCAGAGCGTGATTGCGGGGATCGGCAATGCCTACAGCGACGAGATCCTGCATGCCGCCAGAATTTCCCCCTTTGCAACGGGCAAGTCGTTGGACCGCGGGACGGTCCAAGTGCTCTATGACGCCATCCACAGCATCCTCGGCACGGCCCTTGCAGAGGCCGAGGGCAAGCCGCCCAGTGAACTCAAGGACGTCAAGCGCAGCCATATGAGGGTCCATGCCCGCACAGGCGAAGCATGCCCGGTGTGTGGCGATACGGTCCGTGAGGTGTCTTTCGCGGACTCGGCCCTGCAGTACTGCCCCACGTGCCAGACAAAGGGCAAGGTGTTGGCAGACCGGCGGACCTCAAAGTTCCTGAAATAAGCCGGCACAAAACAGAAGCACCCCGGAGAAGATTCTCCGGGGTGCTTCTGTTTTGGTCGGGCTGACAGGATTTGAACCTGCGACCCCTTGACCCCCAGTCAAGTGCGCTACCAAGCTGCGCTACAGCCCGTCAGTTCCGCCGTTCTCCGCTGCGTTTCATCCACGTGTTAGCGAGGATTTCCACTCAGCAGTCCGGCTGAACCACCTTGAAAAGCTTACACGATTCCGGAGCCTGCCAATGACACTTTGCCGCCTGCGCGCCCCAGGTGTGTCGGAATTAACGCTTCTTGCCGCGCTTTTCGCGTACCCGCATGTTGACCTCGATCGGCGTGCCCTCAAAACCAAAGGTTTCGCGGAGCCGGCGGGTGATGAACCGGCGGTAGCCCGGGTCCAGGAAACCGGTGGTGAACAGTACGAACTTCGGCGGGCGGCTGGAGGCCTGGGTGCCGAAAAGGATGCGTGGCTGCTTTCCGCCACGGACCGGGTGCGGGTGCGCGGCCACGAGCTCGCCAAGGAAGGCATTGAGCCGTCCTGTGGGGATGCGCCTGTCCCAGTTCTCCAGTGCGAGGTCAAGGGCGGGCACCAGCCGGTCCTTGTGCCAGCCGGTCAGTGCCGAGATGTTGACCCGGGGCGCCCAGGCCACGTGGGCCAGGTCCTGTTCGATTTCCCGTTCCAGGTAGGTGCGGCGTTCGTCGTCGAGCAGGTCCCACTTGTTGAAGGCGAGGACCAATGCCCGGCCGGACTCAATGGCCAGCTGCAGGATGCGGACGTCCTGTTCGCTGAGGACCTCGTCCACGGCGAGGAGCACGACGGCGACCTCCGCCTTTTCGAGGGCGGCCTGGGTCCGAAGGGAGGCGTAGTAATCGGCACCCTGGGCCATGTGCTGGCGGCGGCGGATACCGGCCGTGTCCACGAAGCGCCAGGTGCGGCCGCCAAGTTCAATGAACTCATCCACCGGATCACGGGTGGTGCCGGCAGTGTTGTCCACTACGACGCGCTCGGAGCCCGCCAGCTTGTTCAGCAGGGAGGACTTGCCCACGTTCGGGCGGCCGATCAGGGCGATGCGGCGCGGACCGCCGGAGCGCTCCAGGCCTTCGATGGTGGAGAACTCGGGAAGGGTGTCCATCACGTGGTCCAGGAGGTCCGCCACACCGCGTCCGTGCAGGGCTGATACCGGGTACGGCTCGCCGAAGCCGAGACCCCAGAGGGTCGCGGAGTCCGCTTCCTGGGCGAAGTCGTCCACCTTGTTGGCCACCATGATGACCGGCTTCTTGCTGCGGCGGAGCATCTTCATGACGCCCTCGTCCGTGGCGGTGGCCCCCACTGCCGAGTCCACGACGAACAGGACGGCGTCGGCGAGTTCCACGGCCATTTCAGCCTGCTCGGCAACCCGGGCGTGGATGCCGCGGGCATCGTGCTCCCAGCCGCCGGTGTCCACCAGGGTGAAGTTTCGCCCGTTCCAGCTGGCGGAGTACATCACGCGGTCCCTGGTGACGCCGGGGGTATCTTCAACCACGGCTTCACGGCGGCCCAGGATACGGTTCACCAGGGTGGACTTGCCCACGTTGGGGCGCCCGATGATGGCAAGGACAGGATCGAGCTTGACCGGACCGCTGAAGTCCTCGTCGTCGTAATCCCCGCTCAGCAGGGCGGCGTCTTCCTCGTCGAGGTCGTAGTCTTCCAGACCGGCCCGGAGTGACGCTGCGCGCATCTCCGCTTCGTCGTCGTCAATGGCGGCCAGCCGTTCGGCCACCTGGTCCGTGCCGGTGGGCGTGTATTCGTCTTCGCCGGCGCCGGAGTGGCCGGAGGTTTGAGTCGTATCGCTCATTGCGCTTTCCTTAGTGGTCATCTGCCGGCGGCCCGGCTACTGCTGTGAGAGTCGTGCTGTAATCCGCATGGGGCAAAGGCTGCCCACTGTGGTGGATTGTTTCCTGGACGTGCCCCGCCAGCGCAGTGCGGATTTCCATTCCCGCCCTGTCCATTGAAGCACGGCCTGTTTCGCCGGGGTTGCGGCTCAGTGTCAGGGCGTTGCCGAAGCTGACGTGGAACCGCCGCCCCGGCCTGGGGACGGTGTCGAGGTGTTCCCCGCCTGTCCTCGTGCCGAGAATCGCCACGGGAACCACGGGGGCCCCCGAGTTCAGGGCCAGCCAGGCGACCCCGTTGTTGATGTCTGTTGCCTGCCCGCTCCCCCGGGTGCCTTCCGGGAGAATCCCGATGCACCGGCCGGCGTCGAGCATGTCCTTGCTGAGCAGCAGCGCTGCCCGGTCTCCGGAACGGTCCACCGGGAGTTGCCCGGAGGCGCGGAGGACGTGCCCGAGCGGGCCCTTGAACATCTCTTTCTTGACCAGGATGTGCATGCGCCTCGGCGATGCGCCGAACATCACCGGCCCGTCCAGGAAGCTGATGTGGTTGCCGGCAAAGATGACCGGCCCGCCGGTGGGGACGTTGTCCTTGCCCGTGACAGTGGTCCGGTACACCAGATG